>NZ_WTFC01000117.1:0-312 GCF_009795795.1 Gilliamella sp. Pas-s95
TTCGGAGGCGGTGCGT
Source organism: Gilliamella sp. Pas-s95 (assembly GCF_009795795.1). Classification (NCBI taxonomy): domain Bacteria; kingdom Pseudomonadati; phylum Pseudomonadota; class Gammaproteobacteria; order Orbales; family Orbaceae; genus Gilliamella; species Gilliamella sp. Pas-s95. The sequence continues at coordinate 17 of NZ_WTFC01000117.1, forward strand.
TGATTAAGGCGTCCAATGAGTACGAGTCCAGTTTTGCGCTCAACTAACGTCAACAATGCTTGTTTGTCTTTACGGCTAATTATGGTATCGCCCTCCCAATGTCCTTGCGTTTTCCGACTTTCTACATAACTTGGACGTTGTTTAATTGACCGTTTATATCGGCGGTCTCCTTCTTTAGTACTCGGTGCCTTGCAATGCCGATAAGCTTTACCTTTTCGTCTTAGATAAGGTTTGAATTGTTCATAGCGTGCTTTATTTTGATAAAGGTAATTATAGATTGATTGGACGCTGACTTT
>NZ_WTFC01000118.1:0-311 GCF_009795795.1 Gilliamella sp. Pas-s95
CCACCATTAACAGCTAGTTCAGTGAGTTTAAGTGATTTAGCCACAAGGTTTGGTTATTGGCGTGATGATGATGGAGATGAGCCGGATGCAAATGGTATATCAGGGAGTATATCGGCATCATTTACGGATAAGTATGGCAATGATGTTAGTTTTAACGAAGCATTAAATAAATGTAAGGCTCCTTATAGGGTAACCTTAAGTAGCACAGGGGGATATTTGAACTGCCCCCCAAAAGTTGTACAAAAAAACTAAGCTGCTGGAAAATAATACTCCCGATATTGAACAGGACTCTTTTTGTCCAAGCTTAATTT
>NZ_WTFC01000033.1:0-30291 GCF_009795795.1 Gilliamella sp. Pas-s95
TTAAAATCGAATGTATATTTTTTTGCCATAATTTTATTCCCAAAAGTAGATTTAAACAATCCAACTTTTGGGGGGCAGTTCAAAATCTCTAATCGCACTTAAAACTAGTCTATTGATAATATTAGTTTTTTTTGTTTTAGTAATTTTTTAAAAATTACCAAACTTTACTAAACACGCTTTGCCAAAAAGCAAGGGCTAGTGCATAATATATAGCCAATAATAAATAAAAATAATCCACAATAGCGATTATGATAGATGAGGTGTAATGAAAATGGGATTAGTCAAACAGGCCGCTGTATTGAGTATGCTATTAGCATTAGCTGGCTGTGATAATAAAGATGCTAAGCAAAATGCAAATTCTGAACTATTAACAACTCCATCGGCATCGGAATTTGTTGATAATAACCATACAGCCGATCCCAATGATAACGCTAAAATAGATAATCAATCCAAGCCACTTTTTAAACCTACCCCAGAATTAGTCGAAAAATATCATGATAAAGAATTAAAGGTCATTGATAGTTCGGAAGTTATTCTTGATGGTTCAAGTACACTGGTTATTACCTTTTCGGTTCCTTTAAATCCTAATCTTAAATTTTCGAATTTGTTGCGTTTAGTCGATCGTCAAACGGGGAATGTTGATGGGGCATGGGAATTGTCTGACAATGGATTAGAATTAAGACATCGTTACCTTGAACCAAACCGTGATTTAGAACTCACTATTGATAAGATGTTAGCGGGCATTAATGGTAGTAGTTTAGCCGCAGTCTATCAAACTCATATTAAAACCCAAGATCGTAAGCCAATGGTTGGGTTTGCTAGCAGTGGTTATTTGTTGCCAAGCAAATCAATGAGTGGTTTGCCAGTGGTTACTCTTAACGTTGATAAGGTTGATGTTAACTTTTTTAAAATTAAGCCTGAAAAGCTGTCCGATTTTATTGATAATTATGGTTTTATGAATCAATTGTCATTTTGGGACTCTAAGGATTTACATCAGTTTGTTGATTTAGTTTATACGTCTCGATTTGACTTAAATCCAAAACGTAATTCACAAGAAACCGTATTACTTGATTTGTCGTCCATTACACCATTACAACAAGAGGGTGTTTATTTTGCGGTGATGAATCAAGCTGGAATTCATAATTATTCAAATCCTGTGTCGATGTTTTCGATCAGTAATATTGGTTTTGCAGTGCATGCCTATGAAAACGGTAAATTATCAGTCATTACCCATGCATTAGATAATGGAAAACCTCTTTCCGATATCAACTTATCGGTTTTATGTAGCAAAAGTATTCGAGACAGTAATAAGGACTGTAAAACAGTTTCTGCCAAAACTGACGCTAATGGTTATGCCGATATAACTTTACCTAAAGGTATGGAGTACGCTTTGTTGACAGCAAGCGATGGTAAGCAGATTTCTTTGGTTAATTTGGATCGTGGCGCATTAAATTTAAGTGAATATAATTTAATGGGGTCGGCTTTTTATCAAAAACAGTTGTTTGCTTTTGGCGCTCGTGACTTATATCGGCCAAAAGAGACGGTCTATTTTAATGCGCTTTTGCGTGATGCCAATGGTAAGCCGTTGCCTGTTCAGCCGATTGTGGTTGATGTTATGTCACCCGATAATTTAGTGGTTGAAAATTTTACAATCAAAGCGAAAGCTGATTCAAACGGTTTATACCAATGGCAATATGCTATTCCAGCGAATGCAGAAACAGGCAAATGGGCTTTTCGTTTTAATTTAGGGGATGATAATTACCGTTATGCTTATTTTAATGTTGAGGAATTTTTGCCAGAGCGCATGGGGATGGAAATTACTACCACATCAAATAACCCCATCATGCTTGATAATGAAATTCATTTTGACGTTAAAGGTTGGTATCTTTATGGTGCCCCAGCCTCGGGTAATCGTTTAGAAAGTTATGTTTATGTTAAGAAGAACGATACAATCCCTAAGCTTGCTGATTATAAAATTGGTAATGTGGTTGATAATGGGGGCGATCGTCAACTTGATAATATTGATGCGCTTTTAGATAATAATGGCATTGCACAAATTAAGATTAATACTAAAGATTGGGGTAAGTTAAGTTCCCCTATTAATGTGGTTTTACAAGCTAGTTTGCTTGATTCTGGTGGTCGGCCTGTGACGCGTTATGCCAGCCAAGCTATTTGGCCAAGCGAGCAAATGCCGGCTGTGCGTGCGTTGTTTTCCCAATCGCCTTATTATGATTGGTCGTTAGATCGGTATCAAAACAGCCCGACGGTTGATAAAGGCGCCAATGCTGAGTTTGAAGTAGCTTATGTCGACGTTGAGGGCAATAAGCTGGCGGCAAGGAACTTAAAGGCAAGGGTTATTCGTGAGCGCCGCAATTACTATTGGAGCTGGTCTGACGATTCAGGATGGCATCAAGAGTACAATTCGAACGAATTTGTTGTGCAAGAGCAACCGCTTTCTATTGATGAAAATGGCACCGCTAAAGTAAGCTACCAAACCGATGATTATGGTTCTTACCGTATTGAGGTGATTGATACTAAAAATGGCGTGACCAGTAGCTTGCGTTTTAGAAGTGGTTACGATTGGGAGGATAATACCAACGGTACCCATTCTGTTCGCCCTGATCAGGTTAAATTAAGTCTTGATAAGACAGCTTATGCCGTTGGCGATACTGCTAAAATACATGTTCAAGCCCCTGTTGCGGGTTCTGGCTATATTTCGCTCGAAACCAATGATGGTATGTTGTGGAAGCAAGATATTACCGTTGATGACGATGGTCTTGATGTCGATATTCCAATTAAAGATTGGGGACGTCATGATATTTATATTAGTGCGATGATTATTCGACCATCAACCGATGCCGCAGTACAGACCATTAAGCAGGCGATTGGTTTACTTTATTTGCCAATTGATACGTCTGATCGTCAATTAAACGTAAGTATTGAAGCACCCAAAAAGACAGAGCCTGAAAAGACCATTCCAATAACAATCAAAATGGATAAAAATGCAATCCAGCAAGATCATAAGGTAACGGTGTTAGTTTCGGCTGTGGATTCTGGTGTGTTAAATATTACCAATTTTGTAACTCCTGATCCTTATAGTACGTTTTTGGGCCGTAAACGTTATAACGTCGATCTTTATGATGTTTATGGTAAGTTGATTGAAGGTAAAGGGCGCAATGTCAATATGAGCTTTGGTGGTGATGCAATGCTTGGTGCTAGTGCAGGCGGTAAAAAGCCATTAAATGACGTTAATATTGTGGCTCAGCAATTGCAAACCATTCAGTTAAATGATGATGGCGAAGGTGTTGTTGACCTTGCTTTACCTGATTTTAATGGCGAATTGCGCATAATGGCACAAGCATGGGATGATACTCGTTTTGGTAAGGCTGAACAGACCATGCTTGTTGCATCACCGGTGGTGACTGAACTATCTACACCGCGCTTTTTGTCGGGCGGTGATCAGGCTAATTTGGCGTTGGATTTGAATAATCTAACTGACAAAGCGCAAACGATGCAGATCGAGATTTCTACTGATGGTTTGGTTTATCAAAATTCAGATAAGGTAGTAACATTAACGCTTGATAGCAAGCAAAGACAAATTATTCAAGTGCCAATAGCTGCCGATTATGGCTATGGGCAAGGCACGGTTACTGTTAATGTTAAGGGGATTTTGTTAGAAGATGGTTCTGATTACCAGATCAAGCGATCTTGGAACATTGGCGTTAGACCTGCATATGCCGCAACCACACGGTATTATTCTATAGCAATCAATGGCGGTGAAAACTGGTCATTACCTGAAGATAGTCTTGTTGATATGATTGACAATACCGTTGATGGTAAATTAATTGTATCAAATCAACCTCCGCTCAATATTGCTCAATATGTTAAAACGTTATTTGCCTATCCATATGGCTGTTTGGAACAGACCATTAGTGGTTTAACACCGTCATTATATGCAAACCAAGAGCAGCTTTCTGCTTTAGGGATTAAAACCGAATCGGATGACAAACGACGTGAAAAAGTGCAATTGGGTATTTCGCGCATTTTATCGATGCAACGCAATAATGGTAGTTTTGGTTTGTGGAGTAGAGATAGTGCCGAAGAACATTGGTTAACGGTGTATGCAACTGACTTTTTATTGCAAGCCAAAGAGCGGGGCTATAATGTGAATAATAATGCGCTTGATGCGGCTATTTCGCGTATTAGCCAATATGTTTACGATACTAATGCGTTTAATAGTTTGCAAAATTACTACGATAATTCACAAGTGGCTGATTATACACAGTTTGCCACTAAAGCTTATGCTTTAATGGTGCTGACAAAGCAAAATAAAATCACGGTATCGGTGCGTAATGAAATTAATCGAATGTATCAACAGATCACTCAGGGTAATGTTAAGGTGTTTTCACCATTGCCGATTGCTCAGTTGGCACTATCTGCGAAACTGGCTGGTTTTGATAATATCTATGACAGTTTAATGCCGCAGGTATTTACTACAAGTTATAATCATCAATATTCTTGGTTGGGTGAATATGGTAGTGCTATTCGTGATAATGCACTGGTGCTATCTTTATTGCTCGACAACGGACTCAGTGTTGATAAACAAGCGGATTATTTAATTCAGTTATCAGATTTACTCAATGATACGCGTTATTTTTCAACGCAGGAACTCAATGCCTTATTTATGGCGGGTTGGTCGTTAGAGCAACATAAATCGTCGCAAAAATTTGATGTTGTGATTAATAATCATACAAATAATGTCAATTCAGCACTATCGCGCTCTTTGGCTTTTGCCGATTTGGCTAATGGTTTAACCATTTCAAATCCAGAAAATGCGCAGCCGCTTTATGTCAAATTCACTGTTTCTGGTTACGGCAAGAAGTCCCCAGCGCCAACAAGTGATAATAGTGAATTAACCATTAAACGTACTTATTATGATTTGAACGGTAATAAAATCCAACCGAATAATATGAAAGTAGGGGATTTGATGGTAGTTTTATTAGAAGCTAACGCGCATAAAGAAGCTGTTCACGATGCATTAATTGTTGATTTTTTACCGGCTGGTGTTGAGTTAGAAAATCAAAATCTAACCAATAGTAGTGTGAGCTTGCAGGCTATTCCTGAACTAGCTAATTTGTTGAAAGATGAAGACAGCAATGATGTTAAATATCAAGAATTTCGTGATGATAGATACGTTGCGGCCGTTGATATTAATCATTATGTGAGTGATGGTACATATCGTACACGCGTTGCTTATTTAGCTAGAGCGGTGACGGCGGGGAATTATATGATTCCATATCCTTATGTCGAATCAATGTACCGCCCTGAGCGGTTTGCCATTGGTCAATCCTTTGACTTGATATCTATTGTTGAGCGTAATGGTGAATCGAATATTTCAGATCAACAATAGTAGGTCTTAATTCGATTTGATGATTAAAAATATAAATAAATAGATACCGCTAACATTCGTTAGCGGTATCTATTTATATTCAACTATAGTTTTTTTGAGCTTTTGACAAAATGAAAAAGTGCCTGCGCTATATTCTGGTTTTCTTGTTTTTTTTCATCCTTGTATTATTAGGCGGCTTTTTTGTTGCCGATCATTTCTTTCCACTCTCTATTACAAACAATAAAACGACACAAACCATTCTTGCTGAAGATGGCACACCCCTTTGGCGTTTCGCTGATGAAAATGGTGTTTGGCGGTATCCAATCCAATTAGATGATGTGCCTAACGATTATCTTGATGTGTTGTTGAATTATGAAGATCGTCATTTTTATGAGCATGTGGGTATTAACCCTGCTTCATTACTACGAGCCGCTTGGCAAAATATCAGCAATAAGCGGATTATTTCGGGTGGGAGTACGATTTCGATGCAAGTTGCAAGGTTGCTCTATCCGCATGATCGTACGATGATAGGTAAGTTGAAGCAAATATTTCGAACGTTACAACTTGAGCTGCATTTTACCAAAGACGAGATTTTAACTTTGTATATTAACCGTGCACCATTTGGCGGCACTATCGAGGGTTTGGGATCGGCGAGTTGGTCTTATTTTGGTAAAGCGCCAAAAGCGTTAACACGTAGCGAGGCGGTGTTATTAGCGGTATTGCCACAAGCGCCAAGCCGTTTGCGTCCTGATAGATATCCTAAGCGCGCCAAACAGGCTCGGGACAAGGTTTTAGCAAGGTTAGCTCAATACCAAGTATGGTCACCTGATATTATAGATCAAGTCCAAAAAGAAGAGGTCTGGGTTTACCCACGTAAAAAGCCACAACTTGCGCCTCTGTTAGCTCGAAGATTAAACCAACAATACCCAAATATTGATATTATTCACTCAACTATCGATCTATCTCTGCAATATAGTCTTGAAGATATTGCCAATAATCGTAAAAACCAACTCCCCCCCAAAACTTCGCTGGCTATTTTAGTTGTCGATCATACCGATATGTCAGTAAAAGGTTATATAGGTTCAGTTGATTTTAATGATAAAGAGCGGTTTGGTCAGGTCGATATGATAAGCGCACTTCGCTCACCTGGGTCAACATTAAAGCCTTTTATGTATGCGTTAGCAATTGATGATGGTATGATTCATTCTGAGTCGCTATTGCAAGATACACCGCGAATCAGTTCTGATTATAGGCCTACAAATTTTGATGAAGATTTTTATGGTCCAATCAGTGCTTCAGAAGCATTAAAAAATTCATTAAACTTACCTGCGGTTGAGCTAATTGAGCTTTATGGTCCTAAACGGTTTGCCGGTAAGCTTGCTAGTATTGGTTTACCGCTTGAGTCTAACGGTAATAATCCTAATATATCGTATATATTAGGTGGTGCATCGTTAAGAATGGATAATTTGGTCAGCGCCTATAGTGCCTTTGCTCGTCATGGGCAAGTTAGTCCTTTACGTTTTACGCAAGATGAACCATTGCTAAGTAAGCCATTTATTAGCGATGGTTGCGCATGGATCACAAGGCAGATGCTAGTTAATAATCATCAACTTGTCTATAAAACAGGTACTAGTTATGGCTATCGTGATGCTTGGGCAGTTGGTATGAACCCTCGTTATTTAATTGGTGTTTGGGTTGGTCGTCCTGATGGAACGCCTGTTGTTGGACAATACGGCAGTATTACCGCAGTGCCGATTTTACAACAAGTTAACTCGTTATTATTAAATAAAGATCGACGACTCAATAGACCATTACCTTTAGTAACAAAACCGGCAACGGTGACTTCAGCAAAAATTTGTTGGCCATCAGGGCAAGTTCTGCCAGCAAACGATGAAAACTGTCACCGGCAGAAAAATGCTTGGATATTAAATAATATGATTCCTCCAACGCTTGATACGCTTACGGTGCTTAATAACAACATCTATCGTTCAGGATGGGTCACTATTTGGGTCAATAATGAGGGCAAACGTGTGTCTGCGGATTGTCTCAATGCGCACAAAAAACAGATTGCATTATGGCCAATAGCATTAGAAAATTGGCTGTTACCGAAAGAACGCAGGCAATCGCTATTTCCTGAAATGGATAAAGATTGCCCCGTGTTTGGTAAAGATGTCTTTTCACCACTTAATATTATTGGCCTGCGAGATAAGCAATTGGTAAAACGTTTACCCGGGCAACAAGATGTTACCATTGATGTAACACCACAAGGCGGTACAGGCGATAAATGGTGGTTTCTAGATGGTGATCTGATTGAGCAAACCCATGACAATCAAAAAGTTGCCTTAAGGGTAACTCAAACAGGTTTACATCATCTATTATTATTAGATCAAAGTGGTCAAATTTTACGGCTGTCATTTACCCTTGATTAACTAGGAGCAAGCATATGACTATTGAAAGAACATTATCCATCATCAAACCCAATGCCGTTAAAAAGCAATTGATTGGTGAAATAGTCACGCGTATCAACCAAGCAAAACTCAATATTGTTGCATTAAAAATGCTTAGATTAACGAAAGAACAAGCTGAAGGCTTTTATGCAGAGCATCAAGGTAAATCATTTTTTGATAAATTAGTTAACTTTATGATATCAGGCCCAATAGTTGTTCAGGTTCTTGAAGGCGATAATGCTATTAAACGTTATAGGGAGTTGATGGGACCGACTGATCTATCTAAAGCAACCGCAGGTACTTTGCGGGCTGACTTTGCTGACAGTATGACCGAAAATGCTGTACATGGTTCAGACTCTTTAACCTCGGCCGAAAAGGAAATTGCTTACTTTTTTGTCGATAGTGAGATAGTTGGGTAAATCAATATTGCAAAACACTTCGCTTGTATATTGGTGATAATTGTAAACTAATTTGCAATGTGTAATTTAAATGGTTGGCACTTTAGAAGTTGTAATGTTTCTTCATCTAGATTGTTATCGGTAATAACATCTGTAAAGTGATTTAGTGGGATAGATGTAAATAGAGAATAGCAATTATATTTGCTACTATCAGCAACAAGTACGATTCTATCTGCTTTTTCAGCAAAACTTGCTTTTATTAGGGCTTTATCTTCTGTTGGAGCTGTAACACCTTTATTTATGCTCCATGAATTACAACTGATGAAGGAAATATCTGGGTTAATCTGTTGCAATAAAGAACGCCCATGTTCACCAATGCATGATTGACTACTATCATCTATTTTACCACCAATAATTGTCACTTCAATTTGCTTAAATTCAGACAAAAATAGAGCAATATGTAAATCAGAAGTGATCACTCTAACTGGCATTTGTGTTATTCTTTTTGCTATTTCGAGTGTTGTTGTACCGGCATCCAAGGCAATTGAATCACCAGCTTTTATAAGTCGGGCAGCTGTATCTGCAATAAGTTGTTTTTCAGTGAAGCTTTTATGAAGTTTTTCTAATGTTGTTGGTTGTGCAGGGATGAATCTATTTAGTGTAACTCCTCCGTGTGTTCGGCTTATTACACCCTGCTGATCCAGTTTTATCAGATCACGACGAATTGTGGCGGGAGAAGCTTCTGTTGCTATAACCAATTCTTCGACAGTTACCAGATTATGAATTTTAAGATAGTCCATGATTTGATCAAGCCGATTATATTTTCCCACCTTACAATCCCCGTTTTTAATCAGTTATGTTGTTATTTATGATAACAGTTCTGCTAATCGAATAGATTCTATCATACTATCGGGTTTAGCAACACCTTGCCAAGCAATGTCATATGCTGTGCCATGGTCAGCCGAAGTTCTAATGAATGGTAGACCTGCTGCAATATTAACACCGTCATAAAATCCTAATAATTTTAGCGGAATATGGCCTTGATCGTGATACATAGCTACAACTATATCAAATTTGCCTTGATGGGCTTGTAAAAAAACGGTATCAGGAGCACAAGGTCCAATAGCGTCAACTCCTTGATTTCGCATTTTTTCTATGGCTGGTATCACAAATTTTATCTCTTCATCACCAAATAAACCGTGCTCACCAGCATGGGGGTTTATACCGGCAACGGCTATTTTAGGTTGTTTAATACCCACTTTTTTAAGAAAGTCATCGGCAATTTTAATAACTTTTTCAATGCGTTCACAGCTTAAATTGTCTAAAAAATTACGTAATGAAACATGGGTAGTCACATGAATAACTTTAAGGGTATCTGTATAAAGAACCATCGCAACATCTTTACTATTGGTTAATTTTGCTAATAGCTCGGTATGGCCTGGATACATATGTCCGGCAGAATGTAACGCCTCTTTGTTTAATGGTGCAGTTGCAATCGCTGCTACGTCTCCGTTTAAAGCAAGTTCGGTGGCTTTTACTACACAACGATATGCTAAATCACCCGCTTGTGGTTGCAGTGTTCCTGGTTTTAATGAGTCAATATCTTCTAATTTCATATCAATCACATTAATAACATTAGGTTTAAAAGTGGCTTTATTAACATGATCAATTACGTTAATAGAGACATTATTGAATAGTCCCATTTTTAATTGTTTTTCTAAAAGCTTTGCAGAACCAATTACAACAGAATGCACATTTTTAAGCACATCAGATTGTAATGCTTTGACAATAATTTCAGGTCCAATACCAGCAGGATCCCCCATTGTTATTGCTATGATTTTTGACACGATAGTCTCCTCTAAATAAATTCTAATGATTTTAAAAATATATCTTGTTCACCAAAGCCCCCTGCTTTGGTAAATACTCGAAAGTGAACTGGTTTTTTGCTTAGCAACTTACCATACGGGACACCTGTACTTACTTCTCCCTGAATTCTAAAGCCAATAGCTCCCAACGATTTTGCAATTGAAATAGCTACATCACCGCCTGTTAAAAATAGATTATCAAATTTTAACTTTGCAACTAATTGCCCTAAAGCATCGCATATTTTTTCACCAAGTTCTGTTCGTGAAAGATGATATTGTTGACAATAGTTATCAACCTTAAATCGATCGGTATGGGTTGAACATGTTCTAACAATACAATGTTGATTAGTATCAAGTATTTTTTGAATTTTATTTCTATATTGATTTAATTTTTCTAAAGAAAAGTTAGGTAATAAATCAGAAAGATCGACATTAACAACTTGCCAATTATTATCCCCATTTTTGACAGTGTAATTTATTTGTTGTTGTGTTTTTTCACTCATTGAACCCGCAATAACCAGAATTGGAGTTGTCGTTTTTTTTTCATTATTGATTAAATTTTGTTTTTTGTCTGTCGGAATAAAATTAATTATCCCAGCAGATCCAACTAATAATAATTGGTTTAGTAGCGGTAAAATTTGTGAAACAATTATTTGTAAGTCATCATTTGTTTCTGCGTCGATTATAATAATTTTATTTCCGCTTTGGAGTAAGAGCTCAATTTGCTCTTTTAGAGTATAATTTCTTACCGCATCTAAATAGATTTCTCCACATGAAAAATCAGTTTGTTGTTCAATCACTTTTTTGATACTTGACGAATAAATAGGCGTTTTAGGATCAGTAGCAAATTCAGTCTTAATTAATTCAACGCCATCAATATAACATTGTCCATTCTTTGTTATTCTCTTCATATTAGGAAAGGCAGGAATAATTAAAGCTGCTTTATATTGTGTTACGTTTAATAGTGTTTCAATTTCAGCGCCAATGTTTCCTCTTAATGTTGAGTCAATTTTTTTATATATCTGTTTTAAACTTGGATAGTTTGAAATAACTGTTTTTATTCTTTGTTGTGCTTCTTCTATTGATATAGAACGGCTTTCTGTATTAATTACTATCACATCGCATTCATTTTGTTTCATTTCTTTAATATTTGCGTTTGAAGATATAGGTGCTTTTTCCCAGTCGAAAACGACATCAACAACCATTCCTTTATTCACAAATTGAACTCCAGCATCATTTGAGCCAGTGAAATCATCCGCAACTATTAATTTAAACATTGATTAACTCTTAGTCATAAATTTTCTATTTTTGTGATTATACAGGTTCTTTATTAAAAAACACAACCAAAATGATTAAATATAATCATTTTAATCGTAATGTGATCTGGATCATAATTATAAATATTAAATTTGATCATAATTGAAACATAAAATAATATTTAATGATTAATATAAATCATTATGATTTTTGATGTTCATTTTTGTGATACTTATTGGAGCCTAATTATGCACATAAATAGTACGATTTTAAGCGGGCAGGGAATATTAAATGATCTTCATTATTTATTGGAAGAGCGCGAACACGTTCTTTTTATTACGGATCAAAATATTGTCAATTTGCCCTTGGTGTCAGATTTTATTAAAAAAGTACAAGATACCGTTGCCGTTGTTACATTAGTTGATGATGTTCCGCCAGAGCCTAGCCATCACGATGTTACTAATTTATTAAATAAAATGAAAATATCTAATGCTGACCTTGTTATTGGTGTCGGAGGAGGAAGTGTTCTTGATGTCGCTAAATTAGTTTCGGTTTTATGTGTCAAAAATTCTAATGTTACTCTTGAGCTGTTATTAGATGGAATAAAGCCAACTCGTCGATGTACTTCAATATTAATTCCAACAACCGCAGGAACAGGGTCTGAAGCTACGCCAAATGCAATTTTAGCAATACCTGAAAAATGTACTAAACAAGGGATTATTTCTCCTGTCATGTTACCGGATTATGTTTGTTTAGTTCCTGAATTAACCATTTCAATGCCAAACCATATAGCTTCTTCAACTGGCATTGATGCTTTGTGTCATTTAATTGAATGTTTTACTGCCAATATATCCAATGCTGTAGGTGATAATTATGCTTTAATAGGGATTGAAAAGCTGTTTAATTCGCTTGAGAGATCTGTCAAAGATAAAACAGATCTTGAAGCAAAACTCAATATGCTTTGGGCTTCTTATTATGGTGGTGCGGCTATTGCTCATGCTGGTACGCATTTGGTTCATGCTATGTCTTACCCGCTTGGCGGTAAGTACCACATCCCTCATGGTGTTGCGAACGCAATTTTACTTGTTCCTTGTATGACATTTATTCGTGATGTAGCAGTTGATAAATTTTCTCAAATCTATGATTTATTACCTGATGCAGACTTAACCTTAACCAAAGAAGAAAAATCACATGCATTGGTTAACTATTTTAGAGATCTAGTTAAACGTTTAGCATTGCCGTCTAAGCTACAAGAACTCAATATTTCCCCCGATGATTTACCTTACTTAGTTAATGCCGCTCTTGATGTGAAACGGTTAATGAATAACGTACCTAAAAAAGTTTCAAAACATGATGTGTTAGCTATTTACCAATCTCTTTTATAAAAAATATAGCTAGCAGGAGTGAATATTATGACAAAAAAAATAGAAGGTATCTTAACCGCGATTGTGACAACTTTTGATGACAATGGAGATTTTTGTCCAAAACGGATGCGTAATCAAGTTCAACGTCAACTAGCTAATGGAAATAGTATCTTTTGTAATGGTACTAATGGTGAATTTTTTGTATTAAGTAGACAAGAGAAGATAAAAGTAACCGAGGTATGTGTTGATAAAGTCGCAGGACGTTCACCTGTGATGGCCCATATTGGTGAAATATCAACACGCGAAACCATTAAGCTAGGTAAAGAAATTGAAAAATTGGGGGTAGATGCTGTATCGGTCATTGCTCCTTATTTTGTCCCGCTAAAACAGGATGAATTAATTTATCACTATAGTTTAATTGCCGATGCACTGACTGTCCCTGTTTTTTTATACAACATCCCAGCCAGAACAGGTAATACCATTCAACCAGAAACCGCTGCAAAACTTGCTGAACACCAAAACATTTTAGGAATCAAAGATAGTGCCGGTAGTGCCGAAAGTTTGCAAGCCTTTCTTAATGTTGCTAATAGCATTGACAATTTTAATGTGTTAACAGGGCCTGATTTTTTGATTTATCAAGGATTTGTTGGGGGCGCAGTTGGTTCCATTTCTGGTCTTGCCAATGTGGCACCGGCTTATATTAATGCAATTTGGAAACACTTTAAGAATGGTGACCTTAATAAATCTAAAGATGCGCAAGATGCTGTAGGGAATTTAAGAAAGGATTTATATGCAACAGTGTTTTCACCTGCCGCTGTGAAAAAGGCTCTAACTTTAATGGGAGAAGATGTAGGTGTAAGCCGCTATCCAATTTTGTTTTCAGATGAACATATTGCAGCAATTCAAAATATTGTGAATCAGTTATAACCAATATTTAACTTGTAATTATATAAAAAAAGAAAGGTGATTTATGCATTACTTTGGAACGATGGACACAATTATTATTATTAGTATTGTTGTTCTTTATATTTTAGCAACCTCTTGGTTGACTTATTTTTTAAGAAGTAAAAATAACAGTGATTTTATGGAAGGGTCACGAGCTGTTCCCGCGATTGTTGTTGGTATTTTGTTAATGACTGAGTATATTGGTGCTAAATCAACAATAGGTACAGCTCAATCAGCATTTGATAATGGGATAGCTGCATCATGGTCAGTCATTGGCGCGGCAATTGGTTTTCCATTATTTGGCTTATTGCTAGTTAAGAAAATTTATAATACTGGTGAAATTACCATTTCGGCAGCTATTGCTCAGAAATATGGTAATTCAACTAAAAATCTAATATCAATAATTATGATTTATGCGTTAGTGCTCGTCAATGTTGGTAATTATATAAGTGGTGCTGCTGCAATTTCTACTGTGCTACAAATTTCTTTGCCTGTTGCCGCTTTTATTACCGCTGTAGTTAGTACCTTCTATTTTGCATTTGGTGGATTGAAAGGTGTTGCTTATGTGACAATCGTTCATAGTGCTATTAAATATTTTGGTGTGCTATTTATTTTAGGTACAGCACTATACCTTACTGGTGGTTTTGCTCCTATGATTGAGCAAATGCCTCCTCATTATTGGACTTGGGATGGTACAATTGGTGCAAGTACTATTTTTGCTTGGTTAATAGGAACTATCGGTTCAATATTTTGTACTCAATTTGTGATTCAGGCAATGTCATCAACTAAAGATGCAAAATCAGCCAAAAGAGCTTGTTGGTATGCTTTCTTCTTCTGCTTACCTATTGCAATAGCGATAGCTGTTATTGGAGTTTGTGCGAAGTTTCTTCATCCTGATATTAAAAGTCTGTATGCACTGCCTGTTTTTATTCAAGATATGAATCCTTTTATGGCTGGTATTATCACTACCTCTTTAGTTGCTTCTATATTTATTAGTGTTAGTACTGTTGCATTAGCAATTGCATCTTTGATTGTGAAAGATTTTTATGTGCCATATTTTAAACCAACTCAAGATAAAGAGTTTAAAGCAACAAAGGTTATTTCTGTTATTGTTGGTTTTGCTCCTTTGCTGTTGGTGCTTGCTTTCCCTGAAGTATTAAAATTGTCCTTTTTTACTAGAGCTATCCGTTTATCAATAACGATAGTTGCAATGATAGCTTTCTATTTGCCATTTTTAAACAGTACACGAGCTGCAAATATGGCATTAGTCGGTGCCGCAATTATTACTTCACTTTGGTTTTACTGTGGTGATCCATTAGGCATAAATAACATGTATGTAGCATTACTTTCTCCTGCACTAATTATGTTATTAGATAAATTATTAATTAGTCCTTTTGTTAAACCTAAAACAAAAAACGATGCTCAATAGGAGGAGTTAATGACTAAATTTAAATTAGATTGTTCTGGTAAATTGAACAAAAGTAGTAATGACTCAAAGAGAATTGAAGCTTATTTACCAACGGAATGTGTTCAAAATCACGCAGCGAATTTATTACAACTTTCTAACGGAGATCTTCTTTGTACGTGGTTTGGTGGAACGCAAGAGGGGATTGCTGATATTTCAGCCTATTATTCAAGATTGAATAAAGGAAGTAAAACATGGACAAAAGCCGTTAAACTCTCTGACGATCCTACTAGATCGGAACAAAACCCATTATTCTTTTTAGATCCCGATAATGTTTTGTGGCTCTTATATACTGCGCAAATATCAGGAAATCAAGATACGGCAATTGTTCGTTATCGAAAATCAACTGATTTTGGTGAAACTTGGGGCCCGATTAAAACGTTATTGGAAGATCCTAACAAAGGTATTTTTATTCGACAACCGATAACTGTAATGCCGAATGGAGATTGGCTTTTACCAGTATTTTATTGCATTGCTAAACCAGGTGAAAAGTGGATTGGTAGCTATGACACCAGTGGTGTAATGATATCAAAAGATAAAGGTAAAACGTGGAAAAATGTTGATGTGCCAGATAGTCTAGGTTGTGTGCATATGAATATCTTAATGCTTAAAGATAATTCTTTATATGCTATTTTCCGTAGTCGTTGGGCTGATCATATTTATGAAAGCAGATCAATTGATGGCGGTTATACTTGGACAAAACCAATAGCTACTGTTTTACCTAACAATAATTCTTCGATACAAGCTACAGTATTAGACAATGGACATATTGCTTTAGTATTTAATAATTCAAGTGCAAAAGATGCTAAAGAACGACGCGTTTCACTTTATGATGAAATTGAGGATACAAGTAGTGAAAATAAAGAAGAAGCAAAAATTGTAGATGGACAAAAAAATGCTTTTTGGGGGGCACCTAGAGCTCCTATGTCTTTAGCAATATCTACAGATAATGGTAAGACATGGCCTTTTATCAGAAATTTAGATGAAGGGGATGGTTATTGTATGTCAAATAACTCAAAAGATAATTTAAATCGAGAATTTTCATATCCGAGTATTAAGCAAGGTTTGGATGGTAAGCTACATATTGCTTATACTTATTTTAGAATGGCAATTAAATATGTAGTAGTTGACGAGGATTGGGTACAAAATTCTGATTAATGACTTTGAGCCCTATTAAGTTTATAGGGCTTGTTTTTATGGTTTTACATGTTAAATATGTAATTGGAGATTACAAATGATTGCAGGTAATATAAATTTTTTAAACTTAGCTACACTACCTAAATCGTTATATTGTATTTTATCTCGTCCAGAAATAAATTTTAATATTTTAAAAAATCAATTGGATGGTAGATATCAGCTTGATGGTGAAAAATGGTTTTATAATATAAATGAATCCTACACTTCGCCAGAGCAAGAGAGACATACAGAATTTCATAAACAGTTTTTAGATATTCAATTAATTTTATCTGGTGAAGAAATTATTCGTTACAGCTTGACTGATTCAACTAACGAGCAATGTTATGAAAAAAAAACAGATCTTTTCATTTTAGAAAATCCTAGATTGAATAATTTTATACATTTAACTGCTGGTGATTTTGTAACATTTTATCCTGGTGAGCCTCATCAAGCACTTTGTATGGTTGATGTTCGGAATAAAGTACGTAAGGCGGTGTTTAAAGTTCCGATAGATATTATTTAAAAGAGTATTTCATTTTAATCATTTACTACAACATCCTTTCAAATTAAAGCAAATTCAATTATTGAATTTGCTTTTTTCATAAAATATTAATCAGAGAACAATTAATATAACTTTAAGTTATAAACATGTGATTATTTGTTATTTATTCATTTGATTCTTTGTTGTTAGACTTTAACTGAAAATAACATAACCTTTATTAGGGAGAATCAGGATGAAATTGTTGACTAAATCACTAACAGTAGTCGCATTAATAAGTAGTTTGTTAGGTACAAATTCTGCTTACGCAGACCGCCTTGATGACATCGAAAAACGCGGGGAAATTAAAATAGCAGTATTTGATAGTAACCCACCATTTGGATATGTTGATGAAAAAACCAATAAAATTGTTGGTCTTGACGTTGATTATGCAAATGAAATCGGTAAAGCACTCAATGTTAAAGTTGATCTTGTTCCAACCAATCCTGCTAATCGAATTCCATTATTAACATCTAAAAAAGCCGATTTAATTGTCGCGAATTTTACTGTTACAGATGAACGGGCAAAAACCGTTGATTTTAGTTTGCCTTATTTTGCGACTGGTCAAAAATTTATAGCAAAAAAAGGTGTTTTAAAATCAGTCGATGATTTAAAGAGCCTTCGTATTGGTGCCGATAAAGGTACTGTCATGGAAATCACACTGCGTGAAAAATACCCAACTGCAAAAGTGATTTCTTATGATGATACGCCATTTGCTTTTGCGGCATTACGTAATGGTGTTGTACAGGCAATTACTCAAGATGATGCTAAATTAATTGGTTTACTCGCTAATGTACCAGAAGAACAACGCGCAGCATTTGAAATTTCGCCATTTAGTATCACCCAAGAATATCAAGCAGTTGGTATACCAAAAGGGGAAGAGCGTTTGAAAGAAAAAGTGAACCAAATTTTATTAACACTTGAAAAAGATGGTCAAGCGTTAACAATTTATAATCGTTGGTTTGGACCTGAAACCACATCCGCTATGCCTCGTGGTGATTTTAAAATAGGTAAAGGTCAGTAAGTTATGCACGAGCAATTACTTGAATCCCGTTATTGGTGGTGGTTATGGGATGGTTTTTTAGTTACGTTAGCTATCTCATTGCTTACTATCGTCTTTTCAACATTACTGGGTTTTTTATTAGTTATTGCTCAACAAAGTCGAATTAAGATTATTCAAGGGATTGTAATGGGGTATAACGCAATTTTTCGTTATTCCCCATTATTACCTCAACTCTTTTTTTGGTATTTTGGTGTGGGTAATTTATTACCAGTCGAATTTAAGTTATGGCTATTTGATGAACCACAAATTTCGTTGTTCTTTTTTTCACTGAAAATGCCGTCCTTTGAATTTATAATTGGTTTAGTTGGTTTAACGTGTTATTCCAGCGCTTTTATTGCCGAAGAGTTTAGAGCCGGTATTGCTGGTATAAGACAAGGGCAAGGACAGGCTGCATTAGCATTAGGGTTAACTTGGTGGCAAAGTATGCGATTTATTATTTTACCGCAAAGCTTTCGTATTGCCTTTCCGCCTTTAATTGGTCAGTATATGAATATTATCAAAAATTCATCGTTAACAATGGCTATTGGTGTACTAGAGCTTTCTTATGTATCGCGTCAAGTTGAAACCGAATCATTAAAAACCTTTCAAGATTTTGCCATTGCAACTTTATTATATATTTTGGCAATAGTGATGGTTGGCACTGTAGGTAACATTTATCAAGCAAAACGATTACAAATAGGTAAGGTGTAATCAATTATGGAACTTAAAGGTTTAGAGGTTATTTATAACAATTTAAGTTATATGATGTGGGGAAACTTTCCTGGAGGCATTTTTTTAACGTTGTTAATGAGTTTTGCTACAATTATAGTTTCAACGCTGTTAGGTATTTTGGCTGGTGTAGGGCTGACAGTCTTAAAAGGAACAGTACGCTATTTATTAGTTGGTATGCTTGGTTTTTTAAGAGCAATCCCTGTTATTATGCTTATTTTTTGGACTTACTTCTTATTACCTGTATTGCTTAATGTTGATGTGCCAGCTATTGCAACGGTGATATGTGCATTATCCTTAATTGGTTCTGCATATATTGGTCATTCAGTGCATGCCGGTATGATTGCGGTGGCTAAAGAACAATGGCAAGCAGCATTCTCGTTAGGGTTGACTAAAAAGCAAGTTATTTTGTTTATCATTTTACCACAAGCTCTTAAAATGATGCTGCCGTCTTTTGTCAATCAGTGGGTATCGCTTATTAAAGATACGTCTTTGGCCTATATTGTTGGGGTGGCGGAATTTACTTTTATTGCTACTCAAGTTAATAATCGTAGTATGGTTTATCCAACTGAGATCTTTTTATTTGTTATTGTCGTTTATTTTATTATCTGCGCATCGCTTGATTTTGCTGTTTCTATTTTGCCAAAATGTCGATTATTTCATTCTAAATAATTTTCTATCTATCTGTATTGGCCCGTTTAGTAAATAAGAATTTTATTAAGGTTCTTTTAAGGTTTATGCGTTAAATTATTAATAATTTAAATAAATATAGGTAAATAGGTTATGTGGTGTGACTTTAATACCCAACTATTTTTATTAGTTAACGCTTCTGATAAAGCGTCAAAACTGCTTATTTATTTTGCTATTTTTTGTGCGAAATATTTGGTTTATATCCCTATTATTATTATGGGAATATGTTGGTTTATCCGGCCTTTTTATCGTCAATTAACACTAAAAATGGTAATTAGTTTAGGAGTGGCGCTGTTTGTCACTTTTATTATTCGTCATTGTTTTTATTCTCCACGTCCTTTTGCTGTTGACGTTGGAACCCATAATCTTTTCCACGACAACACAAGCTCTTTACCAAGTCAACATGCGGTATTTGTATGGACAATTTTTTTTACTGTTTTATTCAATTACACATGCCGCTTTAGAATAGTTTTATACTTATTTGCTCTAATTGCAGTACTCGTTAGCTGGAGCCGAGTCTATCTTGGTATTCATTGGCCATTAGATATCGCTGTTGGATTTCTTGTGAGCATTATATCGGTGTATTTAATTAAAAAATTTTGGATAAGCATTAATAAATTGCTCAATCGATGGTTTTGTCGGTAGAGACAATTTTCTGCTTTAGACATACTGAATACTATATATAATGATGAACTGAGCATTTTGATTAGTTTTAATATCCAAATTAAGGTAAATCAACAATGAAGATATTAATTGTCGAAGATGATAGCTTGCTACAAAAAGGGCTATACGATGGTATAACATCCAATGGTTATGTCTGTGAAGTTGCATCAAATGGAAAGCAAGCTGAACAGTATATCCAATTTGGACAATTTAGTTTGATTATTCTAGATTTAGGGCTGCCTGATTGTGATGGGCTCGAATTGCTCATTCGCTGGCGGAAAAATCATATTTCAACCCCTGTGCTGATTTTAACTGCTCGCGATACTATAGAAGATAGAGTCGATGGTCTAGATAATGGTGCTGATGATTATTTAATTAAACCTTTTGCCTTAACTGAATTATTAGCTAGAGTAAGAGCGCTAATTCGTCGAGATCAAGGTACCGCTGATAATATTATTAGTTATGGTTCCATTACTATTGATATTAAACAGAAAAAAGTGACTCTTAATAACCAAGAGGTGGTTTTAACGCCAAAAGAGTTTATTGTATTGTCTCGATTGATGTTAAAAGCTGGCCAAAAAGTACACCGCGATTTATTACAACATGATCTTTATGATTGGCAAAGTGATCCTAGCTCTAATGTTCTTGAAGTTTATATACATGGATTACGCAATAAATTAGGTAAAAATGTGATTCGCACAGTGCGAGGCTATGGCTATCAACTTAATAATGAGCGTTGATAATTCGATTAATTTAAATTAGATAATTAAATTATGATTTCAAAATCACTGAGTAATATACGCCACAGTATTCGCTGGAACCTTTTTTTTACTTTGGGTTTTATTATGTTGGTTTGCCAAATTATAACTGTACTTTGGTTATGGCATGAAAGCAAAGAGCAAATTGATGTTCTAGTTAACTTAACGTTAAGTCAAAATAAAATCAATGAAGTCGTTGAGCACGAAGAACTTGAAGCTATTTTTGCTTTATTTTGTTCAGCTTTTTCAATGATGTTAGTGACACTATTTTTAGCATACCAAGCGATCAAACGGATCACAAAACCGCTCGAAATTTTAGAGAAAGATCTTAATCAGCGTACCGAGGAGAACCTGAAACCCATTATACCAATAAGTAATATGCGTGAAATTAAATCTATTACATCAGTATTGAATAATCTTTTTATTAGGCTCAATGCAACACTATCTCAAGAACGACTTTTTACTGCTGATGTCGCCCACGAAATGAGAACACCTTTAGCAGGGATTCGTTTGCATTTAGAATTGCTAGAAAATAAAAATAAGATTGATTGTAGTGAATTAATCAGTCGTATAGATCGTTTAGTCAATACCGTCGAACAACTATTAATGCTTGCACGAGCCAGTCAAAAATTTACAGTTGGGCAATATCAACATATTAATTTTTATAATGATATTATGATACCGTTGTCTGATGAGCTAACAGAATTGACTTGCCAAAAACAGCAAAAACTTGAATGGTATATAGCGAATAAGGATTTGATTTTTAGTGGTGATGCAACTTTGATAAAGCTTTTAGTACGTAATCTAGTCGAAAATAGCTACCGCTACAGTCCAGATAATACCAAAATCTTGGTAAGTTGTTGTCAAGATAAAAAAGACATAGTTATTACGGTCGAAGATGAAGGAAACGGCATTGATGAATCTAAAAGCGAACAACTGACTCAAGCCTTTTTTCGTATGGATCGCAAACATAATGGTATTGGACTTGGCTTAAGTATTGTTAATCGTATTGCTAAATTACATCAAGGTCTATTTACCTTAAAAAATAGACCTAATAATGTGAAAGGTGCTATTGCACAATTTCGGATTACTGATTCACATCTTCAACTAAACGAGTGATTAATTTATTTTGGCTGTTTTCTTTAATAATTGAGGCTAAAAAACGTTGCCAAGTTCGTTCAATTTTAGCTTTCGCAAAAAAAGAAATGTAATTAGCGATGGGAATAAGAGTTGAATTACCGATATTGTCGATAATAATCAAGCGGCTTTTATCTGCACTTAAATGCTGAAATAAGATATTCTTGCTTTTGATTGTCATTGTAATAATGCGATCTTTTAATAAAGCTGATTTTAGATTTTTTAATGATATAACTAAATCATCATAATATTGTTTAGTTAATTTATTATCAGCAAGGTACTTTTCTAGTGGTATGGCTATTTCACCATTATAATCTCGAATAAGCTCGAAAATATGGCCTTTACCGTAATTAGTTGAAACTGGACCATAATATTTTGCTAATGCATCAAATGCAATATTACGTCTAATAAGGTGTTTATAATAAGCTATTTCGCGGTTTGTTTCTTCTTCTGCGCCGTCATTGTAATTAACTTTAATGCATTTATTAGGATCTGTTGGATGATGATAGCATTTGCGGTGTAACCCTTTGCCTATATAATCATCTTTAGAAAGTAAAATTGTATTGTCCATTTATATCAACATGTCGTTATTTAATGTTAAGCGAAATTTTAACAGCAAGCGTTCCTTATCGCCATGATTTTTTCTTTTTAGCTCTAGCGCTTTTGTATTATTTCTGTATAATACTGCCACCCACGTTACGACAATGTTATTCCCAACGTTGTTTGCGGTTGTCGACATTAATATGGCCACTCGAAGGGGTGAGTTGGTTAATAGAGGCAATCAAAAAGTGTAAATAAATCAAAATGATTTATTAACGTGAGATTAATTAAAAATTGGATAATTACGAATGAGTACTTTTTCAGCTAAACCAGAAACAGTTAAACGCGACTGGTATGTTGTTGATGCAGCAGGTAAAACGTTAGGTCGTTTAGCTACTGAAATCGCAAGCCGTTTGCGTGGTAAACACAAAGCAGAATATACACCACATGTTGATACAGGTGATTATATTATCGTTATCAATGCAGAAAAAGTTGCTGTAACAGGCAAAAAACGCACTGATAAGATCTATTATCGTCATACTGGTTACATCGGTGGACTTAAAGAAGCGACTTTTAAAGAAATGATTGAACGTCATCCTGAACAAGTCATCGAAATTGCTGTAAAAGGCATGTTACCGAAAGGTCCTCTTGGTCGTGCAATGTACCGTAAATTAAAAGTTTATGCTGGTAATGAGCACAATCATGCGGCACAACAACCGCAAGTATTAGATATTTAAGGGGATAAAAGATGGCTGATAATCAATATTACGGTACAGGTCGCCGCAAAAGTTCCGCTGCTCGTGTATTTATCAAACCAGGTAGTGGTAACATCGTTATTAACAAACGTTCATTAGAGCAATACTTTGGTCGTGATACAGCTCGTATGGTTGTTATGCAACCACTAGAGTTAGTTGAAATGACTGACAAACTTGATCTTTACATCACGGTTAAAGGTGGTGGTATTTCAGGTCAAGCTGGTGCAATTCGTCACGGTATTACTCGTGCATTAATGGAATATGACGAAACTTTACGCTCTGCGTTACGTCAAGCAGGCTTTGTTACTCGTGATGCACGTCAAGTTGAACGTAAAAAAGTGGGTCTACGCAAAGCACGTCGTCGTCCACAATTCAGCAAACGATAATTGTAACGTTAAAGAAACATTACAAGAACATTACAATTATATTTCAGAAAAACCCAGCATTAGCTGGGTTTTTTTATGCTAATTTTTAGTATTAGAAAAAATAATTTGTCGGTTTGCTGAATAAATTTGAATGAAAAATGGTTGTTTATAAAAAAACATTATTTAACTTAATGAATATAAATAATTTTACTTTTTTATGCTAAAATTTATGCTGTTTTGAGTTTTTTGCCAATATTTGATCTTTATAAAAAGAATGCAATAAAATTCATTTTTTTTAACAAATTTGTTAACTAATTTGTTAGAATAGTAATCATCAAAACTTATTTTAATTTTTGTATATTTGGAGTGGATATGGTTGTTGCTGTTAATAAGCGTTCTGTGATGACATTATTTTGTGATACAACAGATATTTACGGACATCAGATCCGTTTTGTTCTGGCAGAAAAAGGGGTAACGGCCGAAATAGAGTTTGTAACGGCAGATAATTTACCTCAGGAATTGTTGGATCTTAATCCATATGCTTCAATTCCAACATTAATTGACCGGGACCTTACGTTATATGAACCACACATTGCATTAGAATATCTTGACGAACGCTTTCCACATCCACCATTAATGCCTGTTTATCCAATCGTACGTGCTAATTCTCGCTTAACAATGTATCGTGTAAAAAAAGAGTGGTACAGTGCTTACGAAACAATTATTGCTGCTCCTAATAGCGATGAAGCCAAAATAGCACGAAAAAATCTTCTTGATGATCTTGTTTCAATTTCAATCATGTTTAAAGAAAAAGATTATTTTATGAGTGATGATTTTACATTATGTGATTGTTATTTTGCCCCATTACTTTGGCGTTTACCATTAATTGGTATTGAATTACCAAAAGTGGCTGAAAAGAATTATTTAGCTTATATGGCACGAATTTTTGAACGTCCAGCTTTTGTTAGTTCATTAACCGAAGAAGAAAAAAGAATAAGAGCATAATCAATTAAATTTATCTTTATTTACGATAACTTTAGACAAGGTAGCCTTAATGGAACTTGAGCAAATGACTCCACGTCGTCCTTATATATTTAGGGCTTTTTATGATTGGATACTAGATAACGACTTAACGCCTTATATTGTCGTTAATACATCAGTATATGGTGTATTAGTACCGCAAGAATTTATCCAAAACAATCAAATTATATTAAATATTGCGCCACAGTCAGTTGGTCAATATTTAGCAACTAATGAGCAAATTGAATTCAATGCTCGCTTTTCTGGTATGCCTCAACATATTGTGGTGCCAATGGCGGCAATTGAAGCAATTTATGCTCGTGAAAATGGTGTTGGAATGGGATTTGAGGATGAACCACAATATCACGCACAGCGTGAAGCCTCATCTCAACAAACTGAACAAGTTAAGCCAAAAACCAACCCATTTCGTGTTGTAAAATAGTTATTTTTTGTTATCTAAAATTTTACGAAATCCAACAAACTATAAATATTATCGTTGTGCACTATTAGTGAGCAACGGTAATGTTTGTGTATAAAATTTAGTTGGC
Source organism: Gilliamella sp. Pas-s95 (assembly GCF_009795795.1). NCBI lineage: Bacteria > Pseudomonadati > Pseudomonadota > Gammaproteobacteria > Orbales > Orbaceae > Gilliamella > Gilliamella sp. Pas-s95. The sequence continues at coordinate 25,092 of NZ_WTFC01000033.1, forward strand.
TAAAACAGTACGATAAGTAATAAAATATACATTGATATTTAGGTATAAAGTATTTTTAAATTGATATCTTTTTTAAGCTATTGAGTAGTGTATAAGCATAGACATAATGGTAGTGTTTTGTTATCTCGGAGCTTGTTGTTGTAAGTATATACAGGCTAATTATATTAGTCACAACTAAAGGAAAGAATTAATTATGATAAATTTAAATCAAATCACGGTATTGCTTAGGGGATCATTAGGCATACTACCTATGATTCCTATGCTGGCTAATGCCACAGTGAATATTAATGATACTAATATTAGTAATTACCGTACTACAGGAATTAGCACTCTCCGTAGTAATGACGATATTTTGATAGAGACCTCTTCTGCCACTGGACCACATATTAACATAAGTACTAATGGAGGAATAGGACTTGAATCGAATAGAAGAAGCATAACTGTTGGAGCACCAGGTAGCACTGATAAATTTATTATTAAAGGAAATGTTGTTGGTAACCCGGATTCTTTTTATGGTATTGCTGTAAGACAATTGGGTCGAATAGTTTCTAATAGTGAACTCGAATTCAATATAGTTGATGGTACAGGTATTTATATCTCTAGTGGCTCGGAAGGATTATTCCAAAAAAAGGTCAGTATCACAGGTACAGGTGGTTTCTACGGTATACGTAGTCACAATACATTATCAACATCCGAATCTAAAAGTGAGTTTAATGATAAAGTGTATATCACTTCTTCGGGTCGAAATAGTTCGGGTATTGTTTCTATTAAGTCTAATAATCCTAATGCGTTAGCCTCTCATTTAATTTTTAATGATAATGTTACCATTCATATGACGGGGCAAAATGATGTTGGTATTAACACGGCAGCCGAACCTGGAAGACCAAATGCTAATGTAAGTTCTACTGTTAATTTTAATAATGGATTAGATGTTATTACTGAACATGGTACAACGATTTATTCTAATCAACAAAACGGTAAAGTGAACATTAGAAGTGGTTCAAATATAAACAATATTATTTCTCGTGATAATCAGCTATACAATGCAGTAGAAGCCTATACTGGTGAAATAAATATCGATGGCAAAACAAATCTTGAAGGTAATATTTGTGCAGTGACTTTAAATGGTAGGGGAATTATTAATTTCAACCTTACCGATGGTTCAACGCTATTAACTGCGATGGAAAATGGTGTATTAATACCGTTAAGTAAAGGTGATATCAATTTATCTCTTCTAGGTAATCAAAGCCAATGGAAGATGACTGACAGTTCATCCATAGATTCATTAACGTTAGGCAATGATGCTAAAATTAGCTTTGGTTACAGCTATGCAACGCCAAGCTCAGTGGATGTTCTTAATAGCACTAATGCGATGATATTAGCGGCAAATTCATTAGCTGGTAACGGTGTGTTTGAAATGCGAACTGGGATTGGTCAAAATATCGCTAATGATTTACTTAAAATAATTGGTACTGGCTTGGCTACAGGTAATCATAAAATTACGCTTATTGATGATAAAACAGGTGCAAACTCGGTAACAGGAAATGAACGAATCACACTTGTTGAGACCGAAGGTGGTAGTGCTGTTTTTGGTTTGTCATCACAGTCTTTTGATGTTGGTCCTTATCAGTTTAATACTTTAACTAAAGTTAATGGCACTCGTGGCGCAGGTACTGAAGATTGGGTTTTGTCTGGATCACTACCTCATCAAAATGGAAACAACAACAACAATAATAACAACAATAATAACAACAATAATGTTGGTGGTAATGGTAACACTCCTAACAAACCAATAGCTAAAAAACCGCTATTAACTCATACCGCGCAAAATGCTGCCAATATTCTAAACTCAAGCTATTTAATGAATTATGTTGAAACCCAAACATTATTGCAACGAATGGGTCAACTTAATATGAATAATGGCGCCAGTGGTGATACATGGGGGCGAGTCTATACAGGTAAATTAAGTTCATTTAATGATAGCCGTTTGTCTAATTTTGATATGAACTATTATGGTTTGCAGCTAGGTGTTGATCGACAACTTGATAATGATAACTACGATATCTATTACGGTATTATGGGAGGCTTTAGCCGAGGTAACATTGATCATAACGTGGGCGATGGCAACACCAAAAGTTATTCTGCTGCATTATATTCTACAATGCAAACACATAGTGGCTTATATGTCGACAGTTTAGTGAAGTATATGCGAATGGCAAATAAATTTAATAGTCGTACTGGTGGTGGTTATAACGTTAAAGGTGATGGCGACACAGACGGATTTTCAGTTGGTGCTGAAGTTGGACAACGCTTTTACTCGTCTGAATGGTATATTGAGCCACAAGCACAGCTAACGTATTCTCGCCAAAATAACACAACAATTAAAGCGACTAATGGATTAAAAACCAAATTAAGTAGCTATAACTCATTAATTGGTCGAACTAGTGTTATTTTAGGTTACGAAATACAAGACGTTGATAACCCAGCAAATATCTACTTTAAAACTGGTTATCTAAAAGAATTTGATGGCGAAACAGCTTACACCTTTAATCATGTAGCTAAAGAAAAATATGATTTTGGTGGTAACTGGTGGGATAACGGTATTGGTATCAATATGCAATTTAACAAAAATCACCAAATTTATGGTGATATCGTTTATTCACTTGGTAACAAGTTTGATCAAAAACAAGCAAATGTAGGATACCGTTACAGCTTTTAAATAAATGAACATGATTTTGTTTTGTTTGTATAACAAAATAAAATATTCATAAAAATAACAATAAAACCCATTGATCATCTAGGTTAATGGGTTTTATAGTATTTTAATATCATAAAGTTTTTACTTAAAAATCTTTCAGGAAACACATTTATTTCACTAATATTTTCTATTTTCATTCAAAATCAAAAGTTTATACAACATTTATAAATGTTATGTCCCCTAGCAAAACCATAAATAAGTGCTTTAATAACAGCTATTTATCCCCCCAAAATTGGTCAGAAAAAGTATTGATTTTATTTAGTTGTTTTAAATCTAAAGCATTGCTTGGCCAGCAAATCTTTACAAAATTTAACAGAAAAAGGCTGAGTCTTTATTTCCTTGTGGAATATAATTTCACATCCAGACAAATGTCCGCATTATTAAGCAAGCAAACAATTCTAAAATCTCCATAAAAATTTATTTAATAGGTAGATTGTTATGTATTTTAATTACTCAGTGTATTTTTTTTGTTATCAAGGTTATTGTAGTCATCAAGATTCATCACGAGCTTTATTTTTACCACTGAATTTAGCGAAATTATTAGTAATTTCACTGTGGTCGATATTTTTATCAAAATCGCCATTGTTCTTTTCACCCTTGTTATTCCTTTTTTCGTTTAGTGTACAGGCGTTGTCGGTTTACACCTCAAAAGTGATTGAAGGTTCTGCTCCGTATTTAACATTTGATGGAGGTCGAACTAAGTTGACCACTACTGACATGTTATTGGCTATTAAATTGCCTGATGGTAGAATAATCACATCGTCAACCAATACATCAAGTGCAACAAATCCAATAATATTACCTGCTGAAAGTACTTTGGGTAGTATAGATATGTTAGTTCCGTCATCAACTAATTCAGTGAGTTTAAATGACTTAATTACTCAAGGTAACTGGGGTGATGATGATGGTGATGATGGGCAGGATACAAGTGGTGCAACGGCTACTGGGAGTATATCAGTATCATTTACGGATAAAGAAAATCGAACAGTAAGTCGTAGTGACACATTAAGTATATGTAGTGCTCCTTATAAGGTAAAATTAACTAGTACTGCTGGTAGTTTAACCACACGTTATGGTGTGCCTAATAGTAGTACTTTTGTTGGAGGTACTGCGACTTATTATATCAAGCCGGATTCTTCTGGTAGTTGTTACTCTGTGCAATCAGTCAGGCCCAATTTGTTATTCGGTGGCACTATTGGCATCAATTCTCTCGAAAACCCTCGCTACGCAGGACCATCTAACATATGGAGTCCAACAAAGGGTTTCTTCACTCAATCTACAAATTCATCATCTTATGGTCTAAATTTTCCGACGACAGGTGCTGATGGATTGTATTTTGATTTACTCATAGATGGAGTCGATGCAAGTCAATTGACATGGTCTCCAGTCATGCGTGGTGGGATAACGGTTACCGTGACAAGTATAACAGCTAATGATAGATGGATCCCTAGTGCTGATAGTGGAAAAATTGTCGCACGTGTTAAGTTAAATGGTCCTAGGGCGAGTGATGCTCAGATAAACGCAGCTAATCCTAGTCCTTTAACAGCGCCATCTTTGCCACAAACGTTTGAGTTGGTCGGTAGAGATAGTCATGGTAATGAAGTGAGGTATGGATTTGTGTTAAAGCAGTGGTTTGTCAATCGGGGTAATCAACTGGGTTATCAGTCTGATCAAATATCTTGGTGTAGTCGTTTGGGTTATCGTGTACCACAAGTCGGGGAGTTAACTAATGCGAAATGTGGTGTTAATACCGACTTCCCATGTATAAATGGTATAGATGGAGCTACGCCTCGCTCATCTGATAATGGGTACCAGCGACGAATAGGATCAGGATTTCTCACGGAATGGGGCCACATGTACCTCTACGTTGACGCGGGTTTTGTCAATGGCAATGTTTGGGCAAGCGACTCTGCAGGTAGCAATGGCCTCTCTGTTTACTCGGGCTACGGCAGTGTCTACAGCGGCAGTGCCACCTACAGCCGTTATGGCCTTTGCATCGCACCTTAGTTTTTATTTCTTAGTTCTTAATTCTTAGGCCACGAGGTAGTTATGGTGCAAAGAGAGGACAATCTAGCAAAGAACAGCGCCCTACGTAGTTGGGGCGCCTTATTGGAGCTGCGCTGTTGTGTTTTAAGTTGGTGTTCTATTTTAGCGCGGTAATATTTCGGACATGATCACGGTAGTTATTTTGAATACTAAACTGCAAACGTTCGAAACTACTACACTTAATTCATTCTATGCACCAACCAAAAAAAAGTCCTTATTTCTTACTAAAAATTAGTCAGAAAAGGTATTGATTTTATTGACGTTTTTGTATGGTGCTTTTTTAGTCAAAAAACACTACCCAAAACCATTCTCCGAAGCACACCAACGTAAGCTGATTTAATCTTTAACAAAACTTTAAATTTTTTAACAAAAAACTAGCGTATTATTTTTCAACAG
>NZ_WTFC01000119.1:0-310 GCF_009795795.1 Gilliamella sp. Pas-s95
GTTCCAAATAGAGCCAGTTTTAATGGTCAGACGGTGACATATTATATCAATCCATATGGTGTTACTGGTCCTGTTGTTTGTCACGCAAGGCCGAATCTTCGTTATGGCCACATCGACTATGCTGGCCCATCTAACATATGGTCTTCTACAAAGGGTTTTTTAACTCAGTCAATAAGTTCATCATCTTATGACCAAAATTTTCCTACAACGGGTACTGATGGGGCATATTTTGATTTGGACATTGTTGGCGTGGATGCAAGTCAGTTGACGTGGTCTGTTGTCACGAATGGTAGTATAAGGGCAACGGTGA
>NZ_WTFC01000120.1:0-310 GCF_009795795.1 Gilliamella sp. Pas-s95
GTTCCAAATAGAGCCAGTTTTAATGGTCAGACGGTGACATATTATATCAATCCATATGGTGTTACTGGTCCTGTTGTTTGTCACGTAAGGCCGAATCTTAATTATGGCTACCTCGATTACGGTGGCCCATCTAACATATGGTCTCGTACAAAGGGTTTTTTAACTCAGTCAATAAGTTCATCATCTTATGACCAAAATTTTCCTACAACGGGTGCAGATGGGTTGTATTTTGATTTGGACATTGTTGGCGTGGATGCAAGTCAGTTGACGTGGTCTGTTGTCACGAATGGTAGTATAAGGGCAACGGTGA
>NZ_WTFC01000121.1:0-309 GCF_009795795.1 Gilliamella sp. Pas-s95
CCTGTTTGGCGTGCTAACCTCGCTCTGTTGTCGGCACATTCTGACGCCGGAATAAGACAGACAACATAGCCATCGTTTTTGGGATGGGTTATTGTGTTTTTATAAGGCAGTTTTTGTTAAAAAACAGTCAGAAAAACTTCAATAAAATCAATACCTTTTCTGACCGATTTTTAGCGGAAAATCAGGCCTTTTTGTTTTGGTGAATAGAATAAATTAAGTGCGCAGGTTTCGGACGTTTTGACCTTTGGTGAATAAAATAGCCACAGTGACCACGTCCGAGCAAAGGGAATTAAAGCGAATTCCCTTTGC
>NZ_WTFC01000122.1:0-308 GCF_009795795.1 Gilliamella sp. Pas-s95
AAAACGGCATAAGTTTAAAAGCCCTGCCTCCTTTTATTCTAAGGAGCTAAGACGAATTGCACTTCATGGTGTAATCTAGGGTTTTTAGGCGAAAAACACCACCCAAAACCAGTTTCTAGCAGTATACCAACGTAGATTGACGCGGCCTTTAACAAAACTTTACAAATTTTTAACAAAAAAACTAGCGCATTATTAATCAACCGACTATAATTTAAGCGCTTTTAAAGCAAGGGAGTGCTCATTAGTTGAGCGGTCAATTATAAAAAATTCAAATAAAACAAAAATTTACTTGACAGGATAATCGAAAT
>NZ_WTFC01000034.1:0-29095 GCF_009795795.1 Gilliamella sp. Pas-s95
CAGATTGTCTGTTTCTTCTTTTTAAAGAGCTGACAGCTTCTATTTTCAATCAACTCTTCGTTGATTTAGTTTGCTGTCTCAAGGGCTGCGTATACTACGCTACACCTTTTTATTCGTCAAGATCTTTTTTTAAAATTTTTGATCTCATTCTCTAACCTTACTCACCGCCTGCTTGGCGCTGACTGCGTGTCAGTGGATGCGCATTATAGGGACTTAAAAAATTCGCGCAAGTATTAATTTTAATTTTTTTTCCGTTTGTTCTTTATTTGCTCAAATCGCTTTACTTAATATATTTGATACAAACAAAATAAATTTCATTTACTATTACAAGATAATCTATTTTTTAATAAAAAAATAATAAATTAAAATGTGAACAGTACTACTTAACGCATACCACCAATAAGATATTGCGCTTTATTTTTGAAAATAAATTTTATCATGTTAGCAATAATGATACTTAAAACTAAAGTGAATACTAAAAAAATTACAGCGCTCAATGATGCTAACCAGCCATTATTTGTTTTAATTATATTTTTTAGTGGAGACTGATACAATAGTTGTTCAAGTTCTAACACAATAATTTCATGAATAAAATAGATTGGAAAACTGATATTTGCCATATAAGAAAAGAATTTATAACATTTTCCTTCATTGCTTTTATGATTTAATTCATCTAAAAAGTAGAGAGCTAATATAAACAAAATAATTTTTTGTAATGTATCATAATAAAGCTTTTCAACACACAAATGACTTGTATAGCGATAAGCGAAAGGAATACAAAAACATAAACCAAAAAAGAATATGACTAAAAATAAATTACTTTTCACTAATTTCATAATGGTTTGATAATTTTGTTTTATCATCATACCAGTTAAATAGACTGGACCATAATGTAATAAATTTAAAAAAGGTTGAGTAAAATCAGGTTTAGTAAACATTACAACCCAAAACATAGCAATCAAACCAGCTACAATTAAACTCTTTTTCGACCAAAAATATAATAAAGGAGCCATCAAATAGATGATAATAATCATTGGCATAAACCATAATGGCAACAGCTGTGTTCCGGTTAACATCATTTTTGTTATTGTGCTAATTATGCTAGATTCAGTTGAGGAATACCAAGGTAACTCCGATAAATATTGATAATGAAAAAATATAAAACAGAAAATAGATACCGAAATATAAGGACATACGACAGTCTTAAATTTTGATAAATAATATGTTCTAGTGTCAAATTTGTATGTTAGATGTTGAAATAAAAAACCTGCAATTAATACAAAAAATGTTGTGAAATTAAATGCAAATAAATTCAAAAAAGAAAATAGATAACTATTAGCAATCAAGTGAGTGTTTTTAAACACACCTAAACAGTGACTAAAAACAATCATAATAATTGCAACACCACGTAATACATGTATCGAATGAATTTTTTGCGGTTTTTCTGTTACCATTTTGGGCATTGTAAGTTAATGAAAACACATTAACATACATTATCGCATATTCGTGTAATTAGAACTACTATTTACAAAAATAAAATTTGGACAAAACATTATAATTATATACATAAAAATCAAATAATTAAAAGAATACTTGTCTTGATAATTTTTTAACAGCAAATGAACAGATAGGAATAATTTCACGCTTTTCTTGCCGTAATCGTTCAACTACAAGATCTAATAAGTTATTAGCAATACCTTGACCTCGATATGCCGGATCAATGTAAGTATGATCAATGGTAGCTTTATCATTTCCAACTCTTGTAAAAGTCATTTCAGCTATTTTTCTATTATTAACATCACAAACATAAAAACGATCATCAGCTTCTAAAAAATGTAATGACATAAAATTACCTATATACAATTGCAATTAAATTATTGTGTAACACATTTATACTTCATAAATGCCAAAAACTTTTATGGTAAGTTGAATCAAATATAAACTAATTTTAGGAAGGTTTACAAATAAACAAAATAGGTGACTATTTTAAGATTATATTTTCAACAGTTCACCTATAATAAAAACTTAGATCTTTATCAATACAGATTATGCATTACCAAACAATTAACATTTAGAATAATCGCTTAGCAGTATTGTATAGATCCATATCAAATGGGCGCTTCATATTATTAATAGCTTCAATAATATTATGGTGTACTAATTTTCCATTTTGTACACCAACGCTTCTACCAGCATGGCCTTGTAGCAATAATTCAACAGCATAAGCTCCCATGCGAGAACCTAAAATACGATCATAAGGAACAGGAGAGCCACCACGTTGAACATGACCTAATACCGTTGCACGCGTTTCATGATGAACCGCCGCTTCAATGTCTGCTGCAAGTTGGTTTACATCACACATATGCTCTGTAACAGTTACAATGGCATGTTTTTTACCTTTTGCAAAGCCCAGTTTAATTTCTTCGATTAGATCTTCTTTAGTATAGGAAACCTCAGGAATAATCATAAACTCACAGCCACCAGCAACAGAAGCATTTAAGGTTAAATCACCACAGTCCCGCCCCATAATTTCAATAACTGAAATTCGGTTATGCGAAGAACAAGTATCACGTAATCTATCAATTGCTTCGACTGCAGTACTAAGAGCAGTAAAATAGCCAATAGTATAATCAGTACCACGAATGTCATTATCGATAGTGCCTGGCAAGCCGATACACGGAAAACCTTCTTCAGTTAATCGCATTGCACCCATATATGAACCATCACCACCAATAACCACCAAAGCATCAATTTGATGTTTTTTTAAATTAGCAATGGCTTTTTGTCTTACGTTTTGATCTTTAAACTCTGGAAATCTAGCCGAACCAAGAAAGGTACCACCACGAGTAATAATATCTGATACACTTGAACGCTCTAATTGAACAATACGATCTTCACAAAGCCCCATATAACCATCATAAATACCAAAGACATCCAATCCTTCAGCTAATGCAGTTCTTACAACACCACGAATAGCAGCATTCATTCCTGGAGCATCGCCACCACTGGTTAAAATACCTATTTTTTTTATCATATGAAACAACTCCAAATTATTAACTTTTCGTTATTATAGAGTCTTAACAGATATCTAACAATAGACAAAAAAAGCTATTTTTGATTAATTTTTCGACTTCTTTATTTCGGTTGGCACTACGGAAATTGGATCTTGATGAATAATTACTGTTGCTGGAGCAAACTCTTTAGAGATATGTTGTTCAATAGCATCAGCAATAGCATGTGCTGTAATTAAAGGCATATCATCGTCTAGCTCAAGATGCAATTGAATAAATTTTAAAGGACCTGCTTGCCGGGTTTTTAAATCATGAAAACCTTGTACCTCAGGATATGAAGCAACAATTTCAGCAATTCTTACCTTATCGTTATCAGGCAAAGCACGATCAAGTAGATCCTGAATAGCACTATAAGCAATATGATAAGCGTTATAACAAATATATAAAGCAATAAACGATGCAAAAACTGCATCAGCATAAGTAATGCCATACCAACTTAAACAAAGTGCTATGATAACGGCAATATTCATCCACATATCGGAAGAATAATGTAGCATATCAGCCTGAATAGCATTACTACTAGTCATTTTCACAACGTGTCTTTGATATAAAACAAGAACAGCTGTAATTACAGCAGAAACTATTGAAACAGCAATTCCTAATAAAGGAAGTTGCAACTCACTTGGGTGAATAAAAGATCGAAGACTAGAAAGTAATAAAATTATCGCAGAACCAATAATAAATGCGCTCTGCGATAATGCAGCCAACGATTCTGCCTTACCATGACCAAAAGTATGTTCATCATCTGCCGGTTTTAGCGCATAACGGACCAAAAAGAAATTGAATCCAGAAGCAAGCAAATCGATACTTGAATCTAATAATGATGCAAATAAACTTATTGAGCCTGTTACCCAACAAGTAACCAATTTAATTAAAATCAGAAAAATTGAGATTAGAACGGCAATTAATGTCGCTCTTTTAACTAATCTTTCGTACAAATGTAAATTTGACACTTGATCCCTATTATCGATAGGACTCTATCCCCAATGGAAGAACTAACTGCTGAGCAACCTCGGCTGCCTTTGTCCTTCCTAACAATACATCGATAATTTTTAAAGCAAAATCAATGGATGTTGCTGGACCTTGGCTAGTAATAACTTTATTTGGTTCATCAAAATAAACTCTATCAGCTTTCCAGTTTTTAAACGCATCTTTAGTGGTTGGATAACCAGTCATACCGGCATGCGGAAATAAATTATGATGCTGTAAAACCACTGCTGGCGAAGCACAGATTGCAGCAACAATACCGCCATTTTGATGTGTTTGCTTTAATTTCTCGATCAATAATGGACAGTCTCGAAAATTTTCTGCGCCTTTTACACCACCCGGTAAAATAACAACGTCAAAGTCAATGTGTTGAATATCTGACAATGTTTTTTTAGCCAAAATTGTTACTCCTCGGGAACATTCAATTTCACGAGTACTTAAGATACTCGCGGTAGTCACTTTAATATCGGCTCGGGTTAATAAATCAATTGTCGTGACTGCTTCTGTTTCTTCACAACCATTTGATAAAAATACCAACGCTTGTTTTGTCATTGTTGTCCCTCTTTTGAATAAGTAACTGACTCATCATATTTAATAAAATGAGATTTATTTTACTCTTTCAATATTCGCGCCTAATTTTCTTAGTTTTTCTTCAATATTATCATAACCACGATCAATATGATAAATTCGATCAACCGTCGTTAAACCTTCTGCTATGCAACCGGCTAAAACTAAACTTGCTGATGCCCGTAAATCCGTTGCCATGACTTGTGTTCCACTCAATTTTTCAACGCCATGCGTAATTAAGGTATTGCCTTCAATTTCAGCTCTAGCACCCATACGAATTAACTCAGGTACATGCATAAATCGATTTTCAAAAATCGTTTCTTTAATGATTCCTGTACCCTCAGCAACCATATTCAATAATGAAAATTGAGCTTGCATATCAGTAGGAAAACCTGGATGTGGAGCAGTATGAATATTCACAGCTTTCGCCCTTTTCCCCTGCATATCTAAACAAACCCAATCTTCACCGACTTCAATTTTAGCGCCAGCTTCCTTTAATTTAGAAAGCACCGCATCAAGCAAAGTAGGATCTGTTTTACGACAAGTGATTTTACCTTTAGATATAGCAGCTGCAACTAAAAAAGTTCCTGTTTCAATACGATCAGAAACTATCTCATGCATGCCCCCTCCTAAACGTTCAACTCCTTCAATTTCAATACGCACTGTACCTGCACCAGTAATTTTAGCACCTAGCATATTTAAGAATTTAGCTGTATCAATAATTTCAGGCTCACAAGCCGCATTTTCAATTACGGTTTTCCCCTCAGCTAAAGTTGCAGCTGACATAATAGTAACAGTAGCGCCAACACTCACTTTATCCATTACAATATGAGAACCTTTAAGGCGCCCATCAACAGAGGCTTTAACATATCCTTCATCGAGTGTGATTGTCGCACCTAATTGTTCAAGACCAGAAATATGAAGATCTACGGGTCTTGCCCCGATAGCGCAGCCACCCGGTAATGACACTTGCCCTTGTCCAAAACGAGCAACTAATGGACCTAAAGCCCAAATTGAAGCGCGCATAGTTTTAACTAAATCATAAGGTGCACAATAGTTATTAAGATGACTTGCATCAAGATGAATAAAATCATTTCGTTCGCATTTTACACCTAGCTGACTTAACAATTCTAACGTCGTGTCAATATCTTTTAACTTGGGAACATTTCGGAGTTCTACTGGTTTTTCTGCCAAAATCGCAGCAAATAAAATGGGTAATGCAGCATTTTTTGCCCCAGAAATAACCACTTCACCATTTAACATGGTTGGGCCTGTTACGTGAAATTTTTCCATTATTAACTCTTATGCTTGATAAATTAGCAAATATTATAGAATTTATTTACTAATAGATAAATGAATTTCATGAAAAATTTAAAATAAAACCTTCTTTTAAACCAACGAAAAATAAATAAAATCAAGAGCTATCTAAATTTCATCATATTTCTTAATTTAATAATAATTACGATTAATCAATGATTGACTCAAGCTAATTGGCATCTTATATTGGAATATATTAATTTTTGAATATAATTTGAGTTATGGTTCAAAAGATTTTAATATCTCAGTATAAGAGAATAATGTTAAGTATAAGAGAAAAGGTATGTTTGATTCACTCGCTAAAGCAGGAAAATATCTGGGCCAAGCCGCTAAATTAATGATTGGCATTCCTGATTATGATAATTATGTTCAGCATATGAAGCTCACTCATCCAGAACAAACACCTATGACTTATGAAGAGTTTTTCAAAGAGCGTCAAGAGGCAAAATATAGTGGCAAAGGTGGATTTAAATGTTGCTAACGATTAAGAGACAATAAATGACAGACCCTATTTCATCTTCATTATTACCTGTTACCTTATTAACTGGTTTTTTGGGCTCAGGTAAAACAACACTCATTAATTATCTGTTAAAGCATAATCATGACGAGAAAGTAATTATTATCGAAAATGAATTTGGTCCAGTAAACATCGATAGTAGTTTATTAAATGTTAGTACCGAAATTCAAATTGTTGAAATGACTAATGGCTGTATTTGTTGTACAGTGCAAGGGGAACTCACCGAAGCATTACATAAATTACACGCAAAACGTTCAATTGGTGAATTACAATTTGATCGGTTGATTATCGAAACAACGGGGTTGGCCGATCCAGCACCGATTATCCAAACTTTTTTTATTGATAATTTAATTCGTGAAACAATTCAACTTGATGCTGTTATCGCTCTTGTTGATGCTCAACATATTTTAAAACACCTTAATGAACATCGTGTAGCCCTTTCACAAATTGGTTTTGCTGATCGCATTATTTTAACAAAAACCGATTGTATTAATGATGAACAAAAAGCTGAAGTCGTTAACCGAATTCATAAAATCAACCATAAAGCGGCTATCTTTGAAACAGAAAAAGGACAAATACCAAAATCTTATTGGCTTGATATACATGCCTTTGAGTTAAGTGATGAGCTAACAATAAATAAAGGTTTTTTTGTTATTAATCCAACTCAAGTTTTTGAAGCTGGATTCAAATCATTACCACGACAAAAACAAACCATATCGTGGGATGATAATATTTGTTCTTACCTCTTTGAAGCTGGCGAACTCGATCTAAAAAAGATTGGCTCTTTTATGGAAAGCTTAGTCGAACAATATGGCAACGATATGTTACGCTACAAAGGTGTTTTAGCAATAAAAGGGAACGATCAACGATTAATTGTTCAAGGTGTGCATAAGGTCGTAGGATTTGACTATGGCTCTCCTTGGCAAAATTTATCAGAAAGAATATCAAAGTTAGTAATAATCAGTCGTAAACTACCATTTAATGAATTAAATCAAGCATTTTTAAAAACAATATCAGACCAATAACACAAGTAAACAGGTCGAGATAGTGAATCCCAATCCTGGTTTTATGCTAACACACATAATTTATTGATTTTTTTTACAAGTGAACTGGTATAGATAAACTTACATATCTAATAGCCACACCTAATATAATTTGTTAACATAAACGCCTTTTAAAAGTGACAAAACAAACAACGCAATTAACATGGATTACGATATCGCAATCATAGGTCTTGGACCTGCTGGCAGTACGCTAGCTCGCTTACTCAGCCCTTCTTTTAATGTCATTGCATTAGATACAAAACATCAAACCGGAAATGAAGGTTTCCACAAACCTTGTGGAGGATTATTAGCCAATGACGCACAAAAAGCTTTTATTAGACAAAAGCTAAATTTACCCAAAGATATTTTAACTGATCCACAAATTTTTAGTGTAAAAACCATAGACTTACAAACCAAACTTATTCGTAATTATCAACGAAGTTATGTAAGCTTTGATCGGCACAAATTTGATCTATGGCTAAAATCACTGATACCATCAAAAGTAAACGTACTTCATAATACACTTTGTAAAGAAGTTAGACGTATCATTGATGGTTATCAAATAACCTATCTTGATCAAAATAAAACAGAACACAAGGTCACAGCGCAATATGTAGTCGGTGCTGACGGTGCCAATTCCCTTGTCAGACGTATGCGATACCCTCAGCATAAAATCAGACAATATGTGGCGATACAACAATGGTTTACAGAACAGCATCCAAATCCATTTAATTCGTGTATATTCGATAATAAATTAACGAATTGCTATGCTTGGAGTATTTCAAAAGATGGTTACTTCCTGTTCGGCGGTGCTTTCCCCAAAAAAGTAGCAACTCAACATTTTGAAAAATTAAAAGAAAAACTATCAACGCAAGGATTTATTTTTGGAGAGCCACTCAAAACAGAAAAATGCTTAGTTGTTTATCCAAATAGATTACGTGATTTTTATACCGGTAATGAAAACATATTTTTGATAGGTGAAGCGGCAGGTTTTATTAGTGCAAGTTCTTTAGAAGGTATTAGCTATGCTTTGGATAGTGCTGAGATTTTAAGTAAAATTTTAAACAGCGGCCATCCAAAACCCAATAAATGCTATTACCAACGAACAATGCCACTACGTTTCAAACTTTATAGCAAAATTGTTAAGGCTAAATTATTAACAACCCCTATATGGCGTAAATTAATAATGAAAAGCAAGATTCAGCACACTGAACAGCACTGAAGAACATAAAATAAAAAATAGTAAAAATAATAATGAAATATATAGGAAAATATTAATTATGTTTGATGTCACGGATTTAATTCGTTTTAACCACGAATGGTCAGAAAAAATAGAACAAGAAGATCCAGAGTTTTTTAAACAACTTGCTATTGAACAAAATCCCAAATTTTTGTGGATCGGCTGCTCGGATAGTCGTGTTTCAGCAGAAAAGCTCATTAAGTTAAAGCCAGGCGAATTATTTGTACATCGAAATGTCGGTAATCTTGTAATACATACAGATTTAAACTGTTTATCAGTTGTTCAATATGCCGTAGATGTACTTAAAATTGAAGATATCATTGTTTGTGGTCATTTAGGCTGTGGTGGAATTCGTGATGCAGTTGAAAATCCAGATTTAGGTCTAATTAATAACTGGTTACTTCATATTCGAGACCTGTGGTTTCGAAATAGTTCACTACTCGGTGAATTTCCACCCGATATTCGTTTAGATGTTTTATGTGAACTTAATGTGATAGAACAAGTATATAATTTAGGTCACTCTACAATTATTCAATCTGCATGGCAACGAGGTCAGAAAGTTAATTTACATGGTTGGGTTTATGGAATTCATAATGGTAAAATTACTGATTTACATATCACCTCTTCAAGTAGCGAGAATCTTGAAATTAACTACCGAGAAGCCATTTCTTATCTTTCAAATTTACATAAACAACAATAATTAACTCGTTGTTTTATTTAAAACGATAGATGATTTGATTACTGCTTCCTCGCCACAACAAGCGAGGGTCAGCGAGTTCTTGCACAAATTTTCCATCAATTAACACATCAATATAAGGAATAACAGCTTGTTGTTCAGCGGTTAACTCATCAAATTTATACCCTGTCCAAAGCCAAATATCTTTATTATCGCACTCAAATTTAACGCGTTGAACCAGTTTTAATATAGTTGGAACATTTTGAGGATGCAAAGGATCACCACCAGAAAGAGATAATCCCTGACGTTTTATTTCTGTATCTTGCAAATCTTTAATGATTTGATCTTCAAGTGACTGTGTAAATGGCGAACCTGAATTTACTCCCCATGTACTTTTGTTATAACAACCAGGACATTGGTGTTCACAACCTGCGACAAAAAGCACACAGCGAGTACCCTCACCATTCACAACATCGACGGGATAATAACGATGATAATTCATAAGTATTACATTTATTATTAACCAATTTGACCATTATTCAAATGTTTGACTCGCCGTTTTACTTCTTCTTGTTTACCTGCATTGAATGGGCGAGCGTCAGGACTACCCAGATATCCACAAACACGACGAGTAACAGATACTTTTGAAGAATCATGATTACCACAACTTGGGCAAACAAAGCCTTTACTCGTACAAGAAAATTCACCGGTATAACCACACTCATAACACTCATCAATTGGCGTATTAGTTCCATAATAAGGTACTCGAGTATAGCTGTAATCCCATACATCCTCTAATGCTTTGATATTATTAATCATATTTGGATATTCACCATAGCAAATAAATCCACCATTTGCGATAGAAGGATACATTTTTTCAAATTCGATTTTTTCGTATGGATTAACCTTTTTCTCAACATCAAGATGAAAGCTGTTTGTATAATAGCCTTTATCAGTAACACCAGCAATTACACCAAATTCGGCTGTATCAAGTCGGCAGAATCGATCACATAAGTTTTCGCTTGGTGTACTATATAAGCTAAAGCCATAACCAGTTTCATCCTTCCATTGATCTACCGCTTTACGTAAACGCTCAACAATTTCTACCCCTTTTTCACGTAATTTATCGCTGTCAAATGGATGTGTTTGATTTCCGTAAAGTGCATTTAAAGTTTCATGAAGACCAATATAACCTAAAGAAATTGAAGCCCGACCATTTTTAAAAATTTCAGAAACACTATCATTTTCATTAAGTCTAACGCCACAAGCACCTTCCATATATAAAATAGGCGCAACACGCGCTTTTACACCATCAAGTCGAGCAATACGTGTCATTAAAGCCTTTTTACATAATGCTAAACGTTTATCTAAAATATCCCAAAAACGAGCTTCATCGCCTTTAGCCTCAATAGCGATACGAGGCAAATTTAGACTAATAACGCCTAAATTATTACGCCCATCGTGAATTAATTGACCATCTTCTTCATAAACACCTAAAAAGCTTCGACAGCCCATAGGCGTTTTAAATGACCCAGTAACGTCGACAACTTTATCGTAGTTTAGAATATCTGGATACATACGCTTACTTGCGCATTCCAATGCAAGTTGTTTAATATCATAATTCGCATCGCCTTGCTTATGATTAATCCCGTCTTTAATTGCAAAAACCAATTTCGGGAAAACAGCCGTTTTATGATTTTTACCAAGTCCTTTGATACGAACGTTTAAAATAGACTCTTGAATTAAGCGTGATTCCCAACTTGTTCCTAAACCAAAGCCAAAAGTAACAAACGGCGTTTGACCATTAGCAGTATGTAGAGTATTGACCTCATATTCAAGAGATTGAAACGCATCATAACACTCTTTTTGAGTTCGACTTTTAGCATAATCCTCTGGGGTTGGGATATTCCACTCTTCTGCCACTTGTTTATGTTTGTTATAACTGATAGTAACAAATTTTGCTAAAACTTCATCGATACGATTAATGGTCGTTCCACCATAAATATGGCTGGCAACTTGCGCAATAATTTGTGCAGTTACCGCTGTTGCGGTTGCGATTGATTTCGGGGGTTCAATTTCAGCATTCCCCATTTTAAAACCGTTAGTTAACATACCATCTAGATCAATTAACATACAGTTAAACATCGGGAAAAATGGTGCATAATCTAAATCATGATAATGAATTTCACCGCAATCATGAGCTCGTGAAATGTCTTTTGGTAATAAATATTGTTTAGCATAATGCCTTGCCACAATACCGGCGAGTAAATCACGCTGAGTTGGGATCACCTTGCTATCTTTGTTAGCATTTTCATTTAAAATAGCAACATTACTTTGTTCAATTAGCCCGCGAATATCTTGATTTAATCGGCTACGTTCTTCACGAGCGCGATCACGATCATGGCGATACTCAATATAAGTTCTTGCTAATTTTTTATAGGGACCTGACATCAACTGATTTTCAACAGCATTTTGAATTTCATTGATATCAACACTTTCACGTTCGCTCATTTGATTAGTCACAACACGAGCAACCGCTACGCAATAATCGGGATCATGTACATTGGCCGCCACTGCAGCTTTGATGATGGCATCTTTGATTCTAGTTTCATTAAATGCAGTCTGACAACCATCTCGTTTAATTACTACAGGCATATATACTCCTCAATGATTCATTAACACTTAGCACTTAGCACTTATCGCAGGTTTTATATCAATATTCGTTGTAATTATTCATTTCTTATTAAATCATTAGTTTTATGATATAAACCCAAATACCATATCGCTCAACACTATATATAGTAAATAATATATAATTATACACCATATATAGTGCTTTTCTAGCTTTTTTAATAAACGAAATCACTTGACAAGTTTCAAGTCAATGACGACAAGGATTTGAACAATGAAGAGAGAGAAGGAAAATAAATTTACTAACCAAAAATAATAAAAGTGCAAACCTAACTTGCACTTTTATTTACTAAAATAAGATTATCAACTGAAAATACTATGATTCAATATTTAGCCAGTTTGTATGGAACACTCCTTCTTTATCAATACGTTGATAAGTATGAGCACCAAAATAATCTCGTTGTGCTTGGATCAAATTAGCGGGTAATACCGCCGAACGATAGCTATCATAATAAGCAATAGCCGCCGAAAGTGTAGGAACTGCAATACCTTGTTGTACAGCTAGAGACACCACATCACGTAATGATTGTTGATAAGCTTCTGTTGTTTTATTGAAATAAGGGGCTAACAACAAATTATCAATCTCATTATTTTCAGCATAAGCGTCCGTAATTTTTTGTAAAAATTGCGCACGAATAATACAGCCTGCTCTAAAAATCTTAGCTATTTCACCATAATTCAAATTCCATTGATATTTATGAGATGCGGCTTTCAACTGAGCAAAACCTTGTGCATAAGAGATAATTTTACCCATATAGAGGGCTTTACGAATTTTCTCTATAAGTTCCTTCTTATCGCCACTATAAGGCTGCTTTTGAGGACCTTTTAACACTTTTGCTGCCGCAACTCGCTGCTCTTTAATTGCAGATAGATAACGAGCAAATACTGACTCCGTAATTAATGACAAAGGCTCACCCAAATCTAAAGCACTCTGACTGGTCCATTTACCTGTACCTTTATTGCCTGCAGCATCTAAAATCACATCAACTAAATAATGACCTTCTTCGTCTTTATGTTTAAAGATATCGGCTGTGATTTCGATCAAATAACTATCTAATTCACCTTTATTCCAATCAGCAAAAACATCCGCAAGTTCATCGTTAGTTAAACCAACGGCATGTTTTAACACCGAATAGCTTTCCGCTATCAGTTGCATATCGCCATACTCAATACCATTGTGAGCCATTTTCACATAATGGCCAGCACCATTTGGACCGATATAAGTCACACAAGGTTCATTGTTAGCCTTGGCTGCTATTTTCTCTAATATAGGGGCAACTAACTCATAAGCTTCTTTTTGGCCACCAGGCATAATAGAAGGACCTTTAAGCGCACCTTCTTCGCCCCCAGAAACACCTGTACCAATAAAATTAAAGCCTTCATCTGAAAGCATTTTATTGCGGCGAATAGTATCTTCAAAATAAGCATTACCACCATCAATAATAATGTCGCCTTTATCTAAAAGTGGACGCAGTTCATCTATTACAGCATCAGTGCCTTTACCTGCTTGCACCATAATCAGAATACGACGAGGCTTTTCTAAAGAATTGACAAAATCTTCAATTGTAAAATAAGGAACCAATTGTTTATCAGAATGTTCAGCCATGACTTGTTCTGTTTTATCTTTAGATCGATTATAAATAGCAACAGAAAATCCACGACTTTCAATATTAAGCGCAAGATTCCGCCCCATAACTGCCATTCCAATAACACCGATTTGTTGTTTTGACATAATTTGGCTCCTTTATTAAACCTTTATAACCTTAAACCATAAGGTTTTTGACAACATCTAAAACTTAATTAAGTTTTTATAAATTAAGCTATATTTTGCCATAAAAAAAGCCGTACCAGAATATAATACGGCTCATTTTCATTACTTTAATGATATTTACTATCAACTGCACAAATCATGACCGCTTCATCATTTCAAAAAACTCATCATTAGTTTTAGTCATGGACAGTTTATCAATCAAGAATTCCATCGCATCAGTCTCACCCATTGGGTTAAGAATTTTACGTAAAATCCACATTTTTTGCAGTTCATCAGGCGAAGTCATTAAATCTTCTTTACGTGTACCAGAACGATTAAAGTCAATGGCAGGGAAGACTCGACGTTCAGCAATTTTACGTGATAAATGTACTTCCATATTACCCGTACCTTTGAACTCTTCGTAGATAACTTCATCCATTTTAGAACCGGTATCAATCAATGCTGTTGCAATAATGGTTAAGCTCCCACCATCTTCTACATTACGGGCAGCACCAAAAAAGCGTTTTGGACGATGCAAAGCATTCGCATCTACACCACCGGTTAAAACTTTACCCGATGAAGGAACAACCGTATTGTAAGCTCGTGCTAAACGTGTGATTGAGTCTAATAAAATAATCACATCTTTTTTATGTTCGACTAAACGTTTTGCTCGTTCAATAACCATTTCAGCGACTTGAACATGCCTTGCAGCTGGTTCATCAAATGTAGAAGCAACAACTTCACCTTTAACCAAACGTTGCATTTCGGTCACTTCTTCTGGACGCTCATCAATCATCAATACAACTAACTCACATTCAGGGTGATTAACAGCTAAACTTTGAGCAATGTTTTGCAGAAGCATTGTTTTACCCGCTTTAGGTGGTGCAACAATCAAACCACGTTGACCTTTACCAATTGGCGAAGCCAAATCAAGCACTCTTGCTGTGATATCTTCGGTTGAACCATTACCTCGTTCCATTCTTAAACGAGAATTGGGATGAAGTGGAGTTAAGTTTTCGAAAAGAATTTTGTTGCGGGCGTCTTCTGGCTTATCGTGATTGACTTCATTTACTTTTAACAAAGCAAAATATCGCTTACCTTCTTTTGGCGGACGGATTTTACCCGCAATAGTATCACCAGTCCTTAAATTAAATCGTCGAATCTGACTTGGCGATACATAAATATCATCTGGTCCAGCTAAATAAGAACTATCAGCTGAACGCAAAAAGCCAAATCCATCTTGCAAAATTTCTAGTACACCATCACCAAAAATATCTTCACCACTTTTGGCATGCTGCTTTAAGATTGCAAAAATAATGTCTTGTTTTCTAAGGCGGGCAAGATTTTCAAGCCCCATTTTTTTTTCACCAAGCGCGACAAGCTCAGAGACAGAAGTGTTTTTTAATTCAGTTAAATTCATAATTTTAAAAATTCTTGAGGATAAAATTGATATGTTTGCAATTAATATTATTTTTGTATATTAGTTTCATTTACTTATAAAAAATTTCTTTCCCTTACAACACATAAATTCAATCGATTACTAAGCTTTTGATGATAATTGAAGATCTGAATATAGAATTTCACCACTTTACCAATAAAAACAATGAATTTTAGAAAGGAATATTTGTAAGAGGCTAGCAATGTACACTAAAAATACTAATCTGTCTATATTTAATTGAAACAATTAATCTATATTACGACAGCTAGCAAAAAAGCAAAAGAGTAACGAATAGTCCATTACTCCCTTAACTTCTTTGATTTCTAGTGTCAAATACAAGGTATTTGTTATAATTGAGGATCAATAAAGTTTTTGAGTTGAGCCTTAGATAACGCCCCTACTTGAGTGGCAACAACTTGCCCATTTTTAAAAATCAATAAGGTAGGAATGCCTCGAATACCAAACTTAGGTGCCACATTAGGGTTTTCTTCAACATTCAATTTAGCAACAACAATTTTATCACCATATTCTTGCACTATTTCTTCCAAGATCGGAGCAATCATTTTACAAGGTCCACACCATGGGGCCCAAAAATCAACAAGTACGGGCTTTGCTGATTCATTAATTGTTTTATCAAATGTAGCTTCCGATAACAGAACGATATTATTACTCATTTTTATCTCCAACATACTTTCACTGGTATGCAATAATAGATTACTTTGTATTTCCCTACTAGTAATTAGTATAATAGGATATAATTATTAGTGATGCCACCGTATTGAATATGTTATAATACTAAAATTCTGTAATTATATTCACAATCACAATGATTCAAGCATATCTTACCAAAACAACTTTTAGCCAATTCCCTCTTCATCCTTTAGTGTTAAAAGCACTTGAGAAAAAAGAGTTTATTTATTGCACTCCTATTCAAGAAAAAACATTGCCATTAACTACAAAAGGAATTGATATCGCCGGACAAGGGCAAACAGGAACAGGCAAAACCATGGCGTTTTTGGCGTCAACATTTAATCACTTGTTGAATCATGAACCTTTACCCGATCACAAAATCAATCAGCCAAGAGCTATCATTATTGCACCAACACGCGAATTAGTTGTGCAAATATACCATGACGCAGAACGCTTATCGGAAGAAACAGGACTAAAATTAGGACTTGCTTTTGGTGGTGATGGCTATGATAAACAATTAAAAATGCTCTCAACTGGCATTGATATTTTAATTGCAACAACAGGACGATTGATTGACTATGCAAAGCAAAATTACATTAATTTAGAAGCAATTCAAGTTGTTGTATTAGACGAAGCCGATCGCATGTTTGATTTAGGGTTTATTCGCGATATCCGCTGGATCTTCAAGCATATGACTCCACCGAACAAAAGGTTAACTATGTTGTTTTCTGCAACATTAACACACAATGTGCGTGAATTAGCTTTTGAGCATATGAACAATCCACAATATGTCGAAGTTGAGCCAGAACAAAAAATTGGTCATCGAATCAAAGAAGAGCTATTTTTCCCATCGAATGAAGATAAATTGGCACTATTGCAAACACTTATTGAAGAAGAATGGCCAGATCGCTGCATTGTATTTGCTAACACCAAAGTAGCTTGTGAAAAAATTTGGCGACACCTTATTGCTGACGGCCATCGAGTTGGACTATTAACAGGCGATATCGCTCAGAAAAAGCGTTTATCAATTTTAGAGCAATTCACACAAGGACAACTTGATATTTTAGTTGCCACCGATGTCGCGGCTCGAGGATTACATATCCCAAATGTTACTCACGTTTTCAATTATGATCTACCCGATGATTGTGATGATTATCGACATCGAATCGGACGAACAGGACGGGCTGGCGCTGAAGGTTACTCAATTTCACTAGCTTGTGAACGCTATTCGCAAAACTTACCTGCTATTGAAAAAGCAATTGCTCATGCTATTCCCGTTAGCCAGTATGATCCTTCTGCATTATTGGTCGATTTACCAACCCCAAAACCTTTTAGGCGTCCACCAAGAAGAAAACCTACTAACTAACAAAACAGTTGGTAGTAAAAAAACAAGATAATATCAACTATAAAAAGCTATCTAAAAATACGATAATACTTTAACTACATCATTTTTAAATAGCTTTATTTTAGGACAACTTTCGATAATGATATTATTCACACTAATTAACATCAGCCACCAAAATCATTTTTCATGTAAATTGCTATCTATCTGATTTAAAAAACATTGATATTCAAGCTCAATTGCTTTTTTAGTTTCCTTAGATAAGGTAGCAACATGAAACCGATGCAATGAACTGTATAAAACAAACAGAATATTAATTGAAATTGCCGCCTTCTTTTGTTTTATTTTATAGTATGCACTTAAATATCCCTCTTCTTGAAGGGATTCAACATCTTTAATTCCGACACTGCATAATAATCTTTCTAATGACAAAGTCATATTTGGCATCTCTTTTATCCGTTTTTCTTTGAGTTTACCTTTTTCATATTGTTCTTTTTTAGTATATTCAATCACCATTGTTACCATAGCAAGTAACTTTTCATGGTCATTAAAAAGTACATCACCAACTTTATAGTAATCAAGTAATTTAGTTGACATACCCATTTTTATGCTTAAGGGCTGCATACCCAAATCAATAAAAATTGATCGATAATCAGGATGTCCTCTTAAATAAAAGTCTTTTTGAGTAATCCAGCCAAACATGGTATCTTTACTGTTAACGCTAAATCCGCCAAAAAATGTTTTAATTGAAATATCTTTAACATCAGAAAGCTCTGTTAAAATTCGATTTGCAAATGTTGAACACATAATCAATTTCCATTTAAACTTTATTAAGCAACCAAAATAACTTATCAATTAATCTAAATTATAGTTATTCCATATTCAAACAATTTCTAAATAAATTCATAATTATGCGATCTGTCTTCCATATATAAACATTAAATACATTATTACTTGATAAATTATATTTTTGTGAAATAAAATCAATTTTTTGTAAAAAAATAATCAAAAAATAAACAAATCTTAACAATTCTTAAAAAGAAAAACCGCTTTAACATTGTTATTCTGTCATAATAATTATACAATCGAAACTAATTAACTAACTTAATGGTACCTAATTTTTGTCAAGTCAAATCAACATGGTAAAAAAATTTATTGCTCTATTTTTTATGTTTTACTCTTTTATCGCATCCGCCGAGAAGTTACCATTAATTGACTCATTAACATTGTGCACTCCATCTTTTTTTAAAGATGTTTACGCCAATAAAGAAGAATTAGAAAAATATACTAACATCAAGGTGTTCAATCAAAATCAAGCCTATATTCCTGTAGAAAATCGTACTAATTTAGATAGAAACTATGTTTATTTTAAAACACCAATGGCTTATAAAAACCTAACAATCACAGGCTATTATGACAGTGCCATGGATCTTGGAAAGATAGGAAAATATTATTTCTGGGGATTTATCGTAGACAATGATATCAATCAAATAAAAGAGACACTGAAAGAAATAAATTGGAAAAATATGGAAGAAAACCTTCTTTATATCGGAAATCCAATGATTCGAAGTATTAATGACGACACCCAAGTCTGGCATAAAAATACCGGCACTGTTGTTGGCGTCAAAACGATCCCAGCACCGGATACTACCGAAAAGCTATTATTACTTGAAAAAGGACCAAATATGACCCTTCTTATTTGCTCTATTCAAGGTGTTGTAACACCTCAATTACTAAAACAAGAGCGGCCAGACATTCAATAATTTAAATTAAATCGCTGATTCATCCATTTCACCAGTTCGAATCCGAATTACTTGTTCAACATTATAAACAAAAATTTTTCCATCACCGATTTTGCCTGTTTGTGCTGTTTTCATAATTGTCTCTATACACATTTCTAAAATATCGTCAGGGACAATCAGTTCAATTTTTACTTTCGGCAAAAAATCAACCATATATTCCGCACCACGGTAAAGTTCGGTATGCCCCTTTTGGCGCCCAAAACCTTTAACCTCAGTCACTGTCATGCCGGTAATACCTTGATCAGCTAGCGCCTCTCGAATATCATCTAATTTAAATGGTTTAATAATAGCTTCAATTTTTTTCATATCTATTTTCCCTTAATTCGAGATTACCAATTTTTAAACCCAAAGGCAGAAGTGATAGGATAACGTCGACCTTTACCAAAATTACGAGCAGTGATTTTAGGACCAACTGCTGATTGGCGGCGTTTATACTCATTGATATCAACCAATTTAATAACTCGCCTTATTGTCGCTTCATCATAGCCCTGCTCAATAAGTTGTTCAATGGAAAGATCGAGTTGAACATAACCTTTTAATATACCATCTAAAATATCATAAGGAGGCAAACTATCTTCATCTTTTTGATCTGGAGCAAGCTCTGCTGAAGGAGGACGAGTTATCACTCGCTCAGGAATCACATAAGAACGAGTATTTCGATATTTAGACAATGCAAAAACCATCGTTTTAGGAACATCTTTAAGCACATCAAACCCACCGGCCATATCACCATAAAGCGTTGCATAACCAACTGACATCTCGCTTTTATTACCGGTTGTCAGCACCAATCTGCGCCGTTTATTTGACAGAGCCATTAAAATAACACCACGACAGCGTGCTTGCAGATTTTCCTCTGTGGTATCTTTTGCTGTGCCTAAAAACAGGGGGTTTAGCGACGACATAAACGCATCAAACATCGGCTCAATGGAAACAATATCAAATTCAACCCCTAATATTTCAGCTTCTTCCTTAGCATCAGCAATACTGATATCGGCTGTATAACGAAATGGCATCATCACTGCTTGTACTTTATCTTTACCTAATGCATCGACAGCGATTGCCAACGTGAGCGCAGAATCAATCCCACCAGAAAGTCCTAAAACAGCACCTTCAAAACCATTTTTAGTAATATAGTCTCTTGTTGATAACACTAAAGCATCATAAACAGAAGCTAAAACAGCCGTCTCTGATTGTGGTTGTGAACTATCAACACTAAAAGGATGGGTCAAATCCAAAACGGCCGTATCTTCTTTAAAAGTTTGAAGTTGGCAAATCACCTCGCCTTGACCATTACAGGCAAAAGAACAGCCATCAAAAACCAACTCATCTTGTCCCCCAACTTGGTTGACATAAACAATCGGTAAACCGATGCGTTTTGCATGCTGTTTAACTAAATCATATCGTTGTTGCTGTTTTTCATAATCGTATGGTGAAGCATTAATTGCTACCACAAAATCAGCTTGAGCTTGTTTAATATCATCGATTGGCTGATTTTGCCAAAGATCTTCACAAATTAACAAACCAATCTTTTGTCCTTTAAAGTTCACAACACAAGTTTGATCGCCGGCAGTAAAGTAACGCTTCTCATCAAATACATCATAATTAGGCAGTAACTGTTTATGGTAACAAGCCAACAATTTCCTATCACAAAAAAATGAAAGGGCATTATAAATATGTGCATCTTGCCAATGTGGATGCCCAACAATAATCGCACAGTGTTTACTTGCTTGTTGAATTAAAGCAAGTGCTTTTTGACAGCGATCTTTAAAATCAGATCGATATACTAAATCCTCAGGAGGGTAACCGCACAAAGCGAGTTCAGAAAAAACAATGAGGTCATCGGACGAATGGCGACTAATTAGCTCAATAATCTGTTGAGCATTCCCTTCAATATCGCCCACACGCCAATTTTTTTGTGCTAAAACAATAGAGATAGACATATAGAATTTAACATCACAAATCAAAATTGTTGATAAGTTTAAATGATTCTAAGTTGCACTGCCACTCTTTTATCGATAACATTGCAACAATAAATCCGTTTTGACTTGTCTGGAAATTAATATGCAAAAAATGTTAAATGTGGCGTTAGCCAACCGCAGTTATCCCATCACAATTGGTGAAAATTTACTGAGCGAATTTCAACATTTTAAACTCAAGGCAGGTCAACGCGTACTAATTGCAACCAACGACACTATAGCTCCACTTTATTTACAAACACTCACTGATATGCTTGAAAAGCAGGGTGTAAAAACTGACTCTATTGTTGTACCCGATGGCGAACAATACAAAACCATAGAAACATGGAACACGATCCTCACCGCCTTACTTGCCAATAACCATACACGTAATTCAATCCTTATTGCACTTGGTGGGGGTGTCATCGGGGATGTTGCTGGATTTGCTGCATCGGCTTACCAACGTGGTATTAAATTTATTCAAGTACCAACTACACTACTTTCCCAAGTTGATTCATCGGTTGGCGGAAAAACAGCCATTAACCATCCGCTTGGCAAAAACATGATTGGTGCTTTTTACCAACCACAAGCGGTAGTTATTGATCTAAACTGCTTAAAAACCTTACCACAAAGAGAGCTGTCAGCAGGACTTGCTGAAGTCATAAAATACGGCATTATTTTAGACCCCGAATTTTTTAATTGGTTAGAACAGCATATAGAAGATTTATTAAATTTAGATGTTAACGCATTAAGTTACTGTATTTACCATTGCTGCGAACTAAAAGCAAAAGTGGTTGCTGCTGATGAAACAGAACAAGACATGCGCGCCATTTTAAATCTTGGTCATACTTATGGTCATGCTATAGAAGCAGAACTAGGCTATGGAAACTGGCTACATGGCGAAGCCGTCAGCGTGGGAATGTTAATGGCCGCACACACCGCCAAATTACTCGGACAATTAACGCAAGCAGATATTGATAGAATAAAAAACTTATTAATACGTGCTAAGCTACCGGTTAACAGACCGGCACAAATGCCGATTGAATCTTACCTTCCACACATGTTACGAGATAAAAAAGTACTATCTGGGCAGTTAAGACTTGTTGTGCCAACTAAAATTGGGCATGTTGATGTGATGGATGGTATTGATAAAAATATCGTATTAGAATCTATTGCTAACGTCTAATATTAGCCATATTTTTTAACTCTACACCAAATATCGTTAAACTACTAAAACATTTTTACAAAAATAATAAACCGCTTTAAAAATTAGGAAGGAATAAAAAAGTAAAGGATCATCTGCATGAAAAAAAGCCTCATTCAAATACTAATAATGATTTTAATATTATCAACAACAACAGGATGCTGTCTACTATTTCGCCAACCAGTACGAGAACGACCTGATGTAGAATTAAATAACAATCAGCTATGTATCAGCATCCCCAAGGGAAAATACTCCCAAAATAGGTTATTTAATATTAGGTTTATAAGTATCAGTGAGAAAATAAAAGATGGCCCTACGTATGATCGCACAAGATATTATAGTGGAATGACTGATACAGGCGTAAAAATGCAATACCAAGTTCACCCTGGTGAATGCTTAAATCTTGATTATCAATTTAAAACCGATATACGTTACTATGTATTTATTAAAGCAATACAACAAAACAGCGAAGGTTGGAATGTAGTTAAAAGATTAGATAAAAGATTGATACTAAAAAAACAAGACGATGGCTCATTACAATTGTTAGAGTATTAAATAAACAACATATTAAACCCATTTAAATAACAAACATAACTTTATCACAACAATAAATAACCTTATGAAAAAGAACTTCGCAATTATATTATTAATTATTATTCCGTTAATATCACTAACAGGCTGCTACCCACACTACAAAACTGAAGTTGTTACTGTTACACCGGATATAACATTAAATAATGACAATCAACTATGTATCAGCATACCTACAAACCAAATTATGGCAAACCAATCAATTCCCATTGATACTATTTATATTACAGAAACAACTCTATCAGAAAAGGGCTTCCTAGAGGATTGGGAAAAAGATAATTGGAAAGGAGATAACATTCGTTCTGGCGAATGCTTGAAAATTGAATACCCTTTGCAAGCAAATACAACTTATCGCATTAAGTTTACCAGTAAGTTGACTTCTGACCCAACATTCTATACATATTTTAGATGGATAAGGAAATTCCGCCTAGAAAAACAAAATGATGGTAAATTTATACTATTATTGGACAACAAAGCGAATAAATAATAGCACTTCAACTCTAATTTAGCGCTATCCAAATTTAGTATTGACCTTAATTATCATTAAGCTAGGGTAACCTAGCTTAATCATTATTATCAGATCTCAGATTAAATCAACACGCATAAAGCTCTACACAATTAAAATGTAAAGATAAATTTACTAAAACTACAAAATAAAAACAACCATAATAAATTCTGATTAATAATTGAAAATTTAATTTACTATTATGTAATTTTGTGTTTACATATTAAACGTTTATGTAATAAAAATTTTACATATAAATAATTGCAAGATTTTAACAAGGAAAATAAAAATGTTAAAAGATTCACTAAATAATGTCAGAATTAGGGACGAACACATGCTAGTTACCCCCATAGAGATAAAAAAACTTTATCCACTATCTCATGATCTAGAAAAACAAATTGCCTCATCAAGACAAACCATTGTTGATATTTTAGAACGCCGAGATCATCGATTACTTATCGTATGCGGTCCTTGCTCTATTCATGACCCCGCTGCGGCAATTGAATATGCACACAAATTAAAAAAACTATCCGACGAAGTCAATGATCACCTATTTATTGTCATGCGTGTCTATTTTGAAAAACCACGCACCACGGTAGGTTGGAAAGGGATGATTAACGATCCACATATGGACAGTTCATTTGATATTGAACATGGACTTAAAAAAGCACGCAAATTATTACTCGATATCACCAAAATTGGGTTACCTATTGCAACCGAAGCATTAGATCCCAACACACCACAATATATTGGCGATTTAATTAGTTGGTCAGCAATCGGCGCAAGAACGACTGAATCACAAACACATAGAGAAATGGCATCAGGACTATCAATGCCAGTCGGCTTTAAAAATGGCACCGATGGCAGTTTAGATGTCGCCATTAATGCCATGAAATCGGCATCAATGGCGCACCGCTTTGTGGGGATCAATCAACAAGGGCAAGTAACCGTTTTACAAACAATGGGCAATCCACACGGTCATGTTATTTTGCGTGGTGGCAAAACGCCAAATTTTGATGCAGAAAATGTCGCATTATGTGAAACACAAATGAAAAAGGCGGGATTGTTACCTAACTTAATGATTGATTGTAGTCATGCTAATTCCAACAAAGATTATCGCAATCAACCGATTGTTGCCGACTCAATTATTGAACAAATTGAACACGGCAATAACTCAATTATTGGTGTAATGATTGAAAGTAACTTATTTGAAGGCAATCAATCGTCTGAACAACCGCCTGAAAACTTGAAATATGGCGTATCAGTCACTGATGCATGTATTAATTGGGAAAGTACCGAACAATTATTACAAAAAATGAATAACCAATTAGCAAAACCGCTCACCCAAAGGCAACAGCAATCAGCTAAAGCCTAAACACTAATAACAAAATCGCCGACAAAATATCGGCGATTTTTTATTTAACCCAATTGCTTACGCGCATTACGGAATAGGCGCATCCATGGACTATCTTCACCCCAATTATCTGGGTGCCAAGAATTTGTTACAGTTCTAAATACACGCTCAGGATGAGGCATCATAATCGTTGCGCGACCATCTTTAGAGGTGACTGCAGTGATCCCATTTGGAGAACCATTCGGATTATTAGGATATTGCTCTGTAACTTGACCAAAATGGTCAATATAACGCATAGCAACTAAACCAGAGGCTTCTAAATGCGTTAAATGCGCATCATCAGCAACTTCAACCCGTCCTTCCCCATGCGAAACCGCAATTGGCATATAAGAGTCCGTCATACCGGTAAACAGCAAAGATGGGCTTGATTGAATTTTCACTAGACTAAAACGAGCTTCGAAGCGTTCTGACACATTACGAACAAAGCGTGGCCACAGATCAGCCCCCGGAATCAAATCCTTCAAATTCGACATCATTTGGCAACCGTTACAAACCCCTAACGATAACGTATCGCCGCGATGGAAAAACTGCTCAAACTCATACCGAACTCGCTCATTAAACAGCACCGATTTAGCCCAACCTTCGCCAGCACCCAACACATCACCATAAGAAAAGCCACCACAAGCAACCAGTGTACTAAATGGATCAAGCGTAATACGACCAGAAAGCAGATCCGTCATATGCACATCAATGGCTTCAAAACCAGCTCGATTGAATGCGGCGGCCATTTCGACATGCGAATTAACACCTTGTTCACGTAACACAGCCACTTTAGGTTTTACGCCAGTGACAATATAAGGCGCTGCAATATCTGCTTGAGGATCAAAAGTTAAGTGCACACTTAAGCCTGGATCATCTTCATTTTGTTTGGCTTGATGTTCTTGATCCGCACACTCAGGATTATCACGTAATCGCTGCATCTGCCAAGTTGTTTCGGCCCACCATGTTCTTAGCATTGAGCGCGACTCACTATAAATCACAGCAGATTTATTACGCACAATAAATTGTTGTCCTGCTTTAGCACTACCCAAAGCATAAACAGCATGGGATAAGCCAAACTGCTTAAAGCAAGCCATCACATCGTCTAAACAACTATTGGCCACCTGAATAACAGCACCAAGCTCCTCATTAAATAGCGAAGCAATCACATCATGACCTAATTGAGAAATATCAACATCAACACCACAATGCCCAGCAAAAGCCATCTCAGCCAATGTTACAAACAAGCCACCATCAGAACGATCATGATAAGCCAACAACGCATTTTGGCTAACTAAGGATTGAATTGCTTGATAAAAAGCCGCAAGCTCCTTAGCATCATGAACATCCGCTGTTTTTTGACCTAAATGACGGTACACCTGTGCAAGTGCAGTTGCGCCTAACGCTTGGTGACCTTTCGATAAATCAACCAACAATAACGTATTATCTTGATCGACACGCAATTGCGGTGTCACGGTTTTACGCACATCTTCAACGCGCGCAAATGCCGAAATCACCAACGATAATGGCGACGTCACTGTTTTTTGTTCGCCATCTTGTTGCCATGTGGTTTTCATCGACATCGAATCTTTACCAACAGGAATCGCCAGACCCAATGCTGGGCATAATTCTTCGCCAATGGCTTTAACTGCTTGATAAAGACCAGCATCTTCGCCCGGATGGCCAGCGGCGGCCATCCAGTTAGCAGAAAGCTTGATACGTTTGATATCGCCGATATTCGTTGCGGCAATATTGGTAATCGCCTCGCCAACGGCAAGCCTTGCTGAAGCGGCAAAGTTAAGCAAAGCAACGGGGGCGCGTTCACCGATTGACATAGCTTCGCCATAATAGCTATCTAAGCTTGCAGTCGTAACCGCACAATCAGCAACAGGCACTTGCCATGGGCCAACCATCTGATCGCGCGATACCATCCCAGTCACAGAGCGATCGCCAATGGTGATTAAAAAGGTCTTTTCAGCAACAGTTGGTAAATGTAAAACCCGTTTAACCGCATCATATAAATTAATATCAGCAGTTGAAAAATTATCGCCATGTGCTTGATGGGTCTTAACATCTCGTTGCATTTTAGGTGTTTTACCAAGGAGCACATCCAATGGCAAATCAATTGGATTATTATTAAAATGATCATCATGCAAAGTAACAGCTTTATTGGCAGTTGCTTGACCAATCACCGCATAAGGCGCCCGCTCGCGTTGGCAAAGCTCATCAAACAGGGCCAATTTATCCGGATGGATGGCAAGCACATAACGTTCTTGCGATTCATTACACCAGATTTCTAGCGGTGACATCCCTGGCTCATCGTTAAGTATTTTACGTAGCTCAAATTGACCACCACAGCCACCGTCACTAACTAGCTCAGGCATCGCATTAGACAAACCGCCAGCACCCACATCATGAATAAATAAAATAGGATTATCTTCACCAAGTTGCCAACAACGATCGATAACCTCCTGACAACGGCGCTCCATTTCAGGGTTATCACGCTGAACAGAAGCAAAATCCAAATCGGCATCAGACTGGCCCGACGCCATAGACGACGCAGCCCCACCACCTAAGCCAATATTCATCGCAGGACCACCTAACACAATCAGCTTAGAGCCAGCTGGAAACTCACCCTTTTGGATATGTTCACGACGTATATTACCCATACCGCCTGCCAACATAATCGGCTTATGGTACCCTCTAAGCTCCTCGCCATTATGGCTATTGACCTTTTCTTCATAAGTACGGAAATACCCCAATAAAGCCGGACGACCAAATTCATTATTAAACGCTGCTCCCCCTAATGGACCATCCATCATAATATCAAACGCACTGACAATACGATCAGGCTTACCAAAATCGTATTCCCAAGGCTGTTCAAAGTTAGGAATACGCAAATTAGAAACCGAAAATCCAACCAATCCCGCTTTCGGTTTAGCCCCGCGCCCAGTTGCACCCTCGTCACGAATCTCACCACCACTCCCCGTTGCTGCACCCGGCCAAGGCGATATAGCAGTTGGATGATTATGCGTTTCCACTTTCATTAAAATATCCGCATATTCTTGATGATAACCGTAGGTTTTATTCTCATTATCTGCAAAAAAGCGCCCAACTTTCGAGCCATCCATTACAGCGGCATTATCCTTATAAGCGGATGAAACATAATCAGGGGTGTGTTCAAAAGTATTTTTGATCATCTTAAATAGTGATTTAGGCTGTTTTTTACCATCAATAGTCCAATCAGCGTTAAAAATCTTATGGCGACAATGCTCAGAGTTGGCTTGCGCAAACATATAAAGTTCAATATCAGTCGGATTACGTTTCAATTTTTCAAAATTTTCAACTAAATAATCAATTTCATCAGGCGCTAATGCCAAACCTAATTTAAGGTTAGCGTCTTCTAACGCCTTGCGTCCCTGACCTAATAAATCAACGGTTGTTACAGGCGTAGGTGACTCAACGTGGAATAGCTGCTCGGCTTGCTCAACACGACTAAAAACGGCTTCCATCATGCGATCGTGAATCAATGATAAAAAATCGTTTTTTTGTGAATCGGTTAATAGCGAACTCACTTGCACATAATAAGCAATTCCTCGCTCAATACGGCGAATTTGTAACAAGCCACAATTATGCGCAATGTCCGTCGCTTTTGACGACCAAGGCGAAATGGTTCCGGCTCTTGGAGTAACTAAAAAAAGTTGCTTGCTAGATGTCTCTTTAACATTGATTTGTGCGGTTTTAGGACCGTATTGTAATAATTTATCTAAAGTTAGCTGTTGTTCAGCCGTTAACTCGCCTGCCAAATCAACAAAATGGAGATATTGGGCTTCAATATCAATAACAGGGATGGATTTTTCACAACAAGTAGATAAGATTTTACTAATACGAAATGCAGATAAAGCAGAACAGCCAGCTAAAATTTTCATGAAAATTACTCTTTTTAAGCTAAAAATAGGGGGAAAATAGAATAATATTATAAAAGAAAGCGTACGATGTGGCTATATTAAATACAATTAATCGGGTGATGGTGGGGGGAGTTTGTTTTTTTTGTTAAAAAACAATCGAAAAAACTTTAATAAAATCAGTACCTTTTCTGACCGATTTTTGGGCGGAAAATCAGGCCTTTTTGTTTTGGTGAATAGAATAAATTAGGTGCAGAGGTTTCGGACGTTTTGACCTATAGTGAACAAAATAGCCACAGTGACCACGTCCGAGCTAAGGGAATTAGAGCGATGAACTGCACCCCAAAAGTTGTACAAAAAAACTAAGCTGCTGGAAAATAATACTCCCGATATTGAACAGGACTCTTTTTG
>NZ_WTFC01000035.1:0-28962 GCF_009795795.1 Gilliamella sp. Pas-s95
GGTGCGAAGGTGCTAGTATAAATCACCTTTCTACTTTCTTCACTCCACCGTGTTTAAAATTGCACTTCATATTTGAATCCAGGAATATCTGGTAGTTCTGTTGTCCTGATTAAATTATAGGTAATACTTTCACGTCCAGTAATACTTTTATACCAATATAAGTTAATAAAATAAAAAACACCACTTAGTCGCTTTATTATACTTATCATCATAACTTATTACTTTTAAAAAAAATTTGAAAGATTACAACGATCAGTAAAGTTAATTATGATAGTCAATGCCTATCATAATATATTTAATTGATCTGTAAAACCGATCATAATATAATAATTAACCTCTTTAACTTAACCTTTACTCAAATTTAATAAATTTTTATGGAGACAAAAATGGAACAACAAAAAAAAGCAACAAGTTATTTATCAATATCGTCAATGGTGTGCGGTATTATTTCAATAATACTTCCAATGGCGGGGTTTAACATAGTTGTCGGGATTATAGCAATAGTGCTAGGCGTGATAGGTAAAAATGATGTAATAAACAATCAAAAAGACGGTCTAGGGTTTGCTAAAGCAGGAATTATTTGCGGAATTATTGGTATTGCTATTTGGCTTTTATTTTTAATTATTGTTGGTAGTACATTACTAACATTTATGCATTAATTAATAAATGTTATAAGGAATTAAGAATGAGTAAATTACTTATTAGCATTGTGTTAACCACAGGTTTTTTATTGTCTGGGTGTGTGACTCAATATGAAAGTGCGCAGATGATTTTAAAAGATGAAACAAAAGAAACTATTAGAAAAAAAATAAAAGAAGGAAAAACAACTCAAAATCAGATAAGAGAAACATTTGGAGAGCCAACATCGGCACATTTTGATGGTGGTACGGAAATTTGGTCATACAGTTATTATTCTCAAGAACAAGATGTTACATCAGCTGTTATACCATATGTTTCACTCTTTAATTATAAAACAAGAGCTGATTTTCATCAGAAAGAATTAACAATCTTTTTTAATAATAATAGTAAAAAAACAGTGAATAGATACAGCTTTTATGAGTCTAACAGTCAACTGAATGATAAAACAAGGGTAGGGCGATAAAATGAAAAAAATAATTAGTTTTGTGTGTGTTAGTGTTTTGGGAGTTGTTTTAGTTGGTTGTGGCGATAAAAACACAATTACTTATGACTTAAAAACAGGTAAAGCAACAGCAAGTGGTTTTGATTCTCAAGCCCCAGATTTGACTGGAGTTGGTTATATGAAAATAATGAATGAGATTAGTAAAAATTGTAATCTCGATATTGCCACACTTGCTATGAATTTAAATATTGACGGTAAATACACAACAAAAGTTTGTAAAAACGGTATTACCTACAGATTAATTAATGCTAAGTAGAACGGGAATAAAAAATGAATAAAATTATTGGATTAAGTAGTATTACATTATTAAGTTTAGTTTTAACGGGGTGTGGAGATTCAAATACCAAGAAGTTTGAAGATTTTGCTAAAGATGCTGTAAAGGACAAAAAACAGCTAGTCGTATTTTATGATATCAAAAATAACAAGAATTATAATTATAGTTATTACCAATTTATTGGGGAAAGTACCTCTTCAAAAATCGATCAATTTTTAAGCTCGCCAATGATTAAAGATTGCTCAATCAGTAAAGAAAAAATGAATGAAGTAGCCCTATCTAATGATTCTATTACTTTTACTTGCGCGTATTCATATAAAGATGTATTAACAAATATGGACACACCACCAGACAAAAAAGTGAAAATAAAAATAGTAGGTGAAAAATCATCAGATAACCAAAGTATTCTTGACATGAACGATATAAATTTCTTATTAAACTTCAAGGATAACACAGTATATAACAAAAGTGTCGATGAAATAACAGGTAATGTTAAGAGCACTTTGATAGAAGGATTAAAACAAACATGTAAAATTTCTGATGACAAACAAGTATATGATGATTGCCTTTCCCCGCATTCAAGATTAAAAATAACAGGTTTATAAGTCTTTTATACAGAATTAGAGGGTTAGCCCTCTTTTTTTATAAGTTTTTAATTGATATTTTGTGATGTTCTTATTTTGATTAGCAATTGGATAAACGTTAAAATTAAGGAATGGTGGGTTGTGAGGGGATCGAACCCGCGACCAATTGATTAAGAGTCAACTGCTCTACCGACTGAGCTAACAACCCACTGAAATATTAGCTTACATTGTATATAGGTTTAAGCAATAATGCAAATCACCAAACTCATTTTATTTACTAAAATTTTGAGATAAATTTCAATATTGCTAGATTAATAAATAAGTCTATGTTTTACTATAGTGCGTTTTTTCAACATAATTAAATATTATATAATGAATTATAAATAAATTGGGAGAAAAGAAATGAAAATATCATCAGTTGCTATGCTTATTACAATGGGATTATCCAGCGCGGTAGCTTATGCGCATACTGCAAATGAAATTATTGTCCGTGGTGGGCCAGTTTATGTTCACCCTCAAGATAAAAGTGATCATGTTAAAGTAGGCGGAGCCAAAAGCGATCTAAAAGCAAAAGCCGATAACGATACTCAACTTGGATTGAATTTCCAATATATGGTGACCGATAATATTGGTGTCGAACTGTTAGCTGCAACACCTTTTAGCCATCAGGTTAAATTAGGTGGAGGCAATTCAACTGGGCTTGCTGGTGCTCATTTAGGTAAAATTAAACATCTACCACCAACATTAAGTGCTGTTTGGTATCCACTTGATTCACAATATGAGTTACAACCCTATGTTGGAATGGGTATCAACTATACCTTCTTCTTTGACGAAAAACTCAGTGGCGAAGCCAAAAAAGCGGGATTTCATGGTTTAGATCTCGATAGTTCTTGGGGCTGGGCTGCACAAGTCGGTGCTGATTATACTTTAAATGATAATTGGCTTTTGAATGCTCAAATACGTTATATCGATATTGAAACTAAAGCGACTACCCATTTAGGCAATACTAAAGTTACCGCTAATTATAAGCTTGACCCATGGGTTGCAATGATTGGTGTAGGTTATAAATTTTAAATTAGCAAATATAAAAAAAACCTCTCAAGCGAGAGGTTTTTTATTACAAAGATTAAAGATTTTTTATAGCGACATACTGCTCTTGCAGTTTGGCTTTATCATCAATATAACCTTGTTGTTTTTCTTTTTCTTTAGCAACTACTGCTGCTGGTGCTTTATCGACAAAGCTGGCATTAGACAGTTTATTTTCAATACGAGAAATTTCGCCATTGATGCGTTCAATTTCTTTTTCTAAACGCGCAAGTTCGTTTTCTTTATTGATTAATCCTGCCATTGGGATTAGCAATTCGGCGCCATCAACCAGTTTGGTGACCGACAATGGTCCTGTTTCACCATCATCAAGCAAAACAATTTCAGATAATCTTGCTAATGATTCAATAAAATTGATGTTATCAGCAATGATTCGATGCACTGTTGGTGAGCCTTTTCGAATTAATAACTGCAATGGTTTGCTTGGCGCAATATTCATTTCAGCACGAATGTTTCGTACGGCAATCACGACATCTTTTATCCAATTAATATCGGCTACTGCTTGATCATTTGAATGCTGTTCATCAAAAGCAGGCATTGGCTGTAACATAATGGTGTCAGCGCTTATATTCATTAAGCCTTTTACATTTTGCCAAATTGCTTCGGTTATAAATGGAATAATTGGATGTGCAAGGCGTAATAGAGCTTCTAATACCGTAATTAACGTATGGCGAGCTGCGCGTTGCTGTGATAGTTCGCCATTGGCTAAAATGGATTTGGTTAGCTCTAAATACCAATCACAGAATTGATTCCATGTAAACTCATATAAAATATTAGCTGCTAAATCAAAACGATAAGTATCAAATGCTTCTCGGTAAGCTTTAATAGTTTGATTAAATTCGGCTAAAATCCATTTATCTGCTAAGGAATAATCTAAATCTCCACCTTTAAAGCCACAATCATGCCCTTCTGTATTCATCAGCACATAGCGGCTAGCATTCCAAAGTTTATTACAGAAATTACGATAACCTTCTAAACGTTTTAAATCCCAATTAATATCACGTCCAGTTGAGGCTAATGCTGCTAAAGTAAAGCGTAGTGCATCAGTCCCGTGCGCTTCAATACCATTAGGGAACTGTTTTTGAGTACGTTTAGCAATTTTTTCGGCTAATTGAGGCTGCATCATATTGCCAGTACGTTTTTCTAATAAAGCTGACAATGATATACCGTCAATCATATCTAAAGGATCAATAACGTTTCCTTTAGATTTAGACATTTTCTGCCCTTCTTCATCGCGAATTAAACCTGTGACATACACCGTTTTAAAAGGAACTTGTGGTTTACCATGTTCATCTTTAATAAAGTGCATCGTCATCATGATCATTCTAGCTACCCAGAAGAAAATAATATCAAAACCAGTTACCAGCACATTAGTTGGATGGAATGTGGCTAAATCATCAGTATTATTCGGCCAACCTAACGTTGAAAATGTCCAAAGTGCAGATGAGAACCAAGTATCAAGTACATCGTCATCTTGTTTCAGTTCAATATCATTGGCAAGGTTATTTTCACGTCGCACTTCAGCTTCATCACGACCAACATAAACATTACCTTGTTTATCGTACCAAGCTGGAATACGATGTCCCCACCATAATTGACGTGAAATGCACCAATCTTGAATATCATTCATCCAAGAAAAATACATATTTTCATACTGTTTTGGTACAAATTGGATATCACCATTTTTTACTGCATCAATAGCAGGCTCGGCAAGCACTTTTGCACGCACATACCATTGATCGGTTAACATAGGTTCAATCACAACACCACCACGATCACCATATGGAACGGTCAAATCATGCGGTTCGATTTTTTCTAAAATACCCAATGATTCGCATTCTGCAACAACGGCTTTACGAGCAGCAAAGCGTTCCAATGTTTGGAACTGAGTTGGAATAACTGGATCATAAGCATCGCTTGGTTCACCATTGGTATCAAATACTTCAGCTTGCTGACGAATATCCCCATCAAACGTTAAAATGTTGATCATCGGTAATTGATGACGTCGCCCAACTTCATAGTCATTAAAATCATGCGCAGGAGTAATTTTTACGCACCCTGTACCTTTGCTCATATCAGCATGTTCATCACCCACAATAGGAATACGACGATTAACAAATGGCAATATCACAAATTGTCCAATCAGATCTTTATAGCGAGGATCTTCAGGATTCACCGCAACTCCTGTATCCCCAAATAAGGTTTCAGGACGAGTGGTTGCCACCACTAAGTAATCTTTGCCGTCGGCTGTTTTAGCACCATCAGCTAACGGATAACGTAAATGCCACATTGAACCTTTAACTTCGCGGTTTTCAACTTCAAGATCAGAGATCGCTGTACGTAATTTAGGATCCCAATTGACTAAACGTTTACCACGATAAATAAGATTTTCTTGATATAATCGAACAAATACTTCTTTCACCGCATTTGATAGACCATCATCCATGGTAAATCGTTCACGATCCCAATCAACTGAATCCCCTAAGCGACGCATTTGCTTAGTAATGCTACCGCCTGATTCGGCTTTCCATTGCCAAATTTTGTCAATAAAAGCATCACGCCCGTAATCATGGCGTGTTTTATTTTCTTCAGCCGCAATTTTACGTTCAACCACCATTTGCGTTGCAATACCAGCGTGATCGGTTCCTGATTGCCAAAGGGTATTATGACCTTGCATGCGATGATAACGAATCAAAGCATCCATAATGGTTTGTTGAAAAGCATGCCCCATATGTAAACTACCTGTCACATTCGGTGGTGGAATAGCAATACAATAACTTGGTTGTGATTTATCACCACTGGGTTTAAAATAACCGCTTTGTTCCCAATGCTTATAAATAGGTTGTTCAATTTCTTGTGGGTTATAAGTCGTATTTTTCATAATTAATGCATCAATCCTGATTTAAGGCATAAAATGGTTGCTATTCTACAGTAAAATAGCCAAACAATAAATTAGCAGAACAATAAACTCATTGATTTAATCAAATTGTAAAAATTTTTATAATACGATGAATAGCACAAAAAAAACCGCCTTATATTAAGCGGTTTTTTTATATCTACCATTATAAATATAATTCGTAATTAGTGATGTTGATAAATAAAATTATCAATTAATCGTGTTTTACCAATATAAACCGCTAGCGCACACAAACTATCTTGCTCAAGCATATCAACCGATGTTAATGATGCTAGATCGACAAATTCAATATAGTCAATCTTGGCTAAAGGTTGATTGACAATAAGATTATGCATAGCTTTTGTTATAACAGTTACCGACTTTTCTCCCTGCTTTATCATTGCATTAGCGCATTCAATTGCTTGATAAAGGCACACGGCTGCGGATCGTTCACATTCCGACAAATAACTATTACGTGAACTTTTAGCTAGTCCATCTGCTTCACGCACAATAGGGCAACCAATAATTTCAATGTCGAAATTCAGATCACTGACCATACGTTTAATTACCGCTAGCTGCTGTGCATCTTTCTGTCCAAAATAGGCACGATCAGGTTGTGTGATATTGAATAATTTTGTAACAACCGTGCAAACACCTTTGAAATGCCCAGGACGCCTCTTTCCACATAAAGCATCTGTTAAACCATTAACATCAACATAGCTGTTAAAATTAGCATCATACATTTCACTGGCAGTTGGACAAAAAATCAAATCCACCCCCACCTTCTCACAAGCGATTTTATCCCGTTCTAAATCACGTGGATAACTAGCAAGATCTTCAGAAGGACCGAATTGTATAGGATTAACAAAGATCGTCACAATAACTTTTTGATTATCTTTTTTAGCTGCTGTCATTAAGCTCTGATGGCCTTCATGCAGATAGCCCATGGTTGGAACAAGCCCAATACTATAGCCAGCTTGCCGCCAAGCTTTAACTTGCTCTCGTACTTGTCCAATTGTCGTTACAACATTCATTTAGTTATCCTTTATGATTGAAACTCAGATTTAAGTTTGCTCATTACCTCACTATCAATCGCAAATTCATGGATCGATGCTGGAAATTGTTGCTGTTTTACCTCTTGGCAATAATCAGTAAACGCTTGTTTCATATGATGACCAATTGGAGCAAAAGATTTGACAAATTTTGATGCAACACCATCATACATAGACAGCATGTCTTGATAAACAAGCACCTGACCATCACAATTTACACCTGCGCCAATACCAATAGTTGGAATACTCACTAATTGTGAAATCAATTTTGCTAAATCAGCAGGTACACATTCAAGTACAATCGCAATCGCACCCGCTTGTTCAACTGCTAATGCATCAAGAACAATGTTTTTAGCATCTTGATAATCTTTACCTTGCACTTTGTATCCCCCCAATGCAAGAACAGATTGGGGCATGAGTCCAATATGCGCAACAACCGGAATGGAGGCTTGTGTAATCATTTTAATATGTTCACTAAATGCTTGCCCTCCTTCAAGTTTAACCGCTTGAGCTTGACCTTCTTTAATTAGGCGACCGGCATTGAAAACTGCATCATACACAGATGTTTGATAAGACATAAAAGGTAAATCAGTGACAACAAATGCCGACTTAGCGGCTCTTGCAACTGCTTTGGAGTGGTGGATCATATCTTCCATAGTAACCGATACGGTGCTATCGTAACCTAACATCACCATACCTAAAGAATCCCCCACTAATAAACAATCTACACCACTTTCATCCATTAATTTGGCTGTAGTGTAATCATAAGCAGTTAGCATGGTAATTTTTTGTCGGTTTTGTTTACGTTCTTTTAAAGTGGCAATCGTATTTTTCAAGGTAACAGCTCCAGTTCTAATTGTCGATAGTCCTTGCTTGGATGCTTTGTTCGACTAATATTAAGTAAAATAGCAGATAATTGCTGATAAATAGGTTTTAA
Organism: Gilliamella sp. Pas-s95; assembly: GCF_009795795.1. Lineage (NCBI taxonomy): Bacteria > Pseudomonadati > Pseudomonadota > Gammaproteobacteria > Orbales > Orbaceae > Gilliamella > Gilliamella sp. Pas-s95. The sequence continues at coordinate 7,989 of NZ_WTFC01000035.1, forward strand.
TTCAGAGGGCATAGCCATTATATGTTGTTTGATAACTTCAACATCACCACGTTCTACAGGTCCAGTTAAAGCATTAATCACCCCAACTTTACATATATTTTTAGCATTTCCTAAAAATAACGGATGCCACGCTTGTTCACTAAACTCAGTATCTAACCCACATTGGTCAAGTAAATCAACACCAATTTGTACCAATGCAATAACTTGATTACTCAACATAACACAAGCTGCATGATAAAGTGGCTTTTTATTCGCAGGTAAAATGGCTAAAGGATTTTTTAGTGAAACAAAAAAGTTTTTTAATTGAGGGATAATGCTTTCATTTGCTTCAAGCGTAAAAGAAACACCTGACATAGCGGTATAGCATTCAAATCTATCATAAATGGCATATAAAGGATGCAATGAAAACGCAAATGGATGAACAATTTTATGTTGGTTAAATATATGTGACGTCAACAGCCCACTGCAATGACCGATCCATTTATTGGTAATAGATAATTGGCAAAGTTCTTGCCAAACAGAGGTTATTTGGCTATCCGATACAGTAACCAATAAACAATCACAATCATTAACTAAATCAGCTAACGATGCATAAGCTTGACTATGAGTAAAATCACTTGCCTCTTTTGCATGTTCATAAGATCGGCTATAAAACCCAGCAATCGGCATTCCACATAAAGAAAAATACTTAGCTAAGGTGCAACCTACTTTACCCGCACCAATAAAACCGATAATCATTGTAACTGTAAATTATTAAATAGTTGTCGCATTATAGCTTAATCGACTTGATATTCAATTATAATTAATGATGGTAGCAAATAAAATTATTTGTAGCATATTGCTTATTGTTGACATAAATATCTCCATTTTTATTAATTGATTATAAATTTTAAAATAATCAAAATGTTATAAAAATGATTATCATATGTAATTTGTACAAAATGTTAAAAATTTTTGGCCATAAATTCATCTATTGCATCTAAAAACAAACTACCATACTTTTCTAACTTAATTTTACCTACACCAGTAATGTTAATTAATTGCTTTTTACTTGCTGGTTTGGTTTGAACCATTTCAAGTAACGTCGCATCACTAAAAACAATATAAGGTGGAATATCTTCAACATCGGCAATATCTTTACGTAATCGCCTAAGCTTGTTAAATAGAATTCGTTCTTCGTACGATAAAACCGCAGTTAAATTAATTGATCTTGCATATCGATTTATGCGGTTCTTTTTCACGATTTCTAAACGCGGTTTAGCTAAAGATAAAGGGGTTTCGCCCCTAAGAATTGACCGCGCCTTTTCTGTTAATTGAAGAGTGGTATAATTCGATATTTCTTGATTTAAATACCCTAAATAAATCAATTGTCTAATAACACTAAGCCAATAGTTCGATGAATTTTGCTTACCGATACCATAAACCGATAATTTGTGATGACCAACTTCTTTAATGTGAGCACGCGCAGAGCCTCTTAAAATATCAACTATATATTGTGCTCCATAACGCTGTTTAACACGATAAACACAAGATAAAACCTTCTGCGCATCAATTAAACCATCATACATTTCAGGAGGATACAAACAAATATCACAGTTCTTGCAAGGTTCAGCTCGCTCTTCGCCAAAATAACTCAGCAACACAATGCGCCGACAAGTCAAACCTTGTGCAAAAGCCTCCATCGCATTGATCTTTTGCAGTTCCACGTCTTTATGCTTACCATCTATTTTCTCAACAGTTTTTTGATGATACCACTTCAGATCTTTACTATTAAATAGCAGCATCGCCTCGGCAGGTACGCCATCACGCCCTGCTCGGCCTGTTTCTTGATAATAAGCCTCAATCGTTCGTGGACAATCCGCATGTAAAACAAAACGCACATTGGGTTTATTAATACCCATACCGAACGCAACGGTAGCGACAATAATTTGCACATCATCTTTTAAAAAAGCATCTTGTGCTTGTTGGCGTTCATTGTTAGACAACCCTGCATGATACGCCATAACCGAAAACCCACGAGCAGCAAGTCTAGTGGTCATATCTTCAACTCGAGAACGGCTTGAGCAATAAATAATACCGGGATTGCCTTTTTGTGTTTCAACAAACGAAATAACCTGTTCCATCTGATTAAATTTGTCAACGACGGTATAACGAATATTCGGCCGATCAAAACTCCTTACCACAACTAACGGATCAACCAAATTAAGTTGATTTATAATATCAGATTGCGTCATCTTATCGGCAGTGGCGGTCAATGCAACAATCGGTACCTCAGGAAAACGAGTAGAAAGCTGACCTAATTGACGATAATCAGGTCTAAAATCATGCCCCCATTGAGAAATACAATGCGCTTCATCAATAGCAATTAATGAAGGTGGATATTCATTAATTAAAGTAGAAAAAGCGTACACTCCCAAACGTTCAGGTGAAACATATAACAACTTTATTGAATGATTTAAATATTTTGCGATGACTTCTTGTTGTTCTATAGCAGATTGAGAAGCATTAAGATATGCAGCAGGAATACCATTAGCTAATAACTGATCGACCTGATCCTTCATCAAAGAAATTAAAGGAGAAATAACAATAGCAGTCCCTGGCAATAAAACCGCAGGGATTTGATAACATAAAGATTTACCGCCACCAGTAGGAATAATGGTTAAAGTATCACGTCCATCGATAATAGATTCAATAATTTCTCTTTGTTGATTTCTAAATGACTTGTAACCAAAAACATTTTGCAGAACATCTTCTATCTGATCTTTTATCGACATACAAACCTAAATATATAGCGCCTAACGAAATGCGCCGAGTATAGCGAAATTAATTTAAACAAACCACCATGAACTTACAGAAATTTACAATTCATCCCAAAAATAAGAAAGTTTTTAGAAACAGCTTACATTGAACAATCATGTTATGACTTTTTTTTAAAACCGAAAAGAAATAACGTTCATTATGCAGCCAATTTTGTTCAACAGACTAAAAAAACAGCTATTTTTCATTTTTTTACTTGATACAAATCGATTTGCCCGTTAATATTTACGTGTTTCAAATATACGCCCGTAGCTCAGTTGGTTAGAGCATCACCTTGACATGGTGGGGGTCAGTGGTTCGAGTCCACCCGGGCGTACCATTCTAAAGCCTTATCTAGCAAGCCTTTAAAGTGATTATTTTAAATTCAGATTTTATCCGCAGGGTAAACTGGGGTAGCACTTCACTAACATAATAATTATATTGAGATTAGCCATAAAAATAATAATGAATAGAACAGTTGATATTAAAGCAAGTATGCTGAACAAAGTTGTTAGTATGGTTTTTGATAATAACTATTCTCCTACACAAGCATGGCGTAAGTATTTAAAATTATCCGAAGTTAAAGTTGCGAATAAAATAGGTACTAACCAATCAGCTTATTCTAAATATGAAAAAAGCCAAAAGTTAAGAAAAGCAACACTAATTAAAATTGCCGAAGCACTACAAATCAAGCCTGAACTGATAAATTTTTAATAAAAAAACTCTTAGAAAATTTAATAAAATAGCACTAAATAAAAATAATTTCTTTCCGGTTTTATAGTTATTGTATTCTGGTACAGTGCATTGATATTTTACTTTTTTCATTGTTTTCTTTCTTATCTTGCGTTATTGCTAACTCAGAAATCATCTTAAACTCATTGTCTGATATATACTCAAACCTGTTGAAACCAGACAACCTCATACCATTTAAAGTGCTGTTATAACTTCTATTCAATTTCTTAAAATCTTCCTTTACCATTTCATTACTACCCGGCCATTTTACAAAAAAATCATCGTTTTCTTTTAAATAGGTAACTACTGATTTTCCATGGTCAATTGATGTAGAATAGTCTTGAAACATCCCGTTCTTCCATTTTGCTCTTTGTTCGATTGAGCTACATTCCCAATTCCCGATAAGCATTTCCTCAGTTACTTTCTTTTTACCACAACCTAATAAAGCAACCCCAATTAAACCAACTAGCAAAATTTTTTTCATATTATCACCTTCCTTTTTGGTAATAGTATGAAATTTATAAACTAATAGCAATAAAAAATCACCTTTCTACTTTCTTCACTCCACCGAGTTTAAAATTGCACTTCATGTTTTAATCCAAGTTCACATTATCAACTTCAAAAAGCAATTTATAGATTTCTTTCATAAATTTGAATCGCTCTTTAGTCCAATACTAGCTATTATGTTATTGCTGTCGATTTGATATTGAGTGAATTACTCAAAATTTGAACATAAAAAAAACCGACTTTCGTCGGCTTCATTTTTTATTTTCTTCATCTGTGGATTTAGTGTTTTTGTCCAAATTAGTTTTATTTTGACTTAATTTCTTTTTACGTTTTGATTTTTTATTCTCTTTTAATTTATCATTAGCTATGCTTAAAAGGATAAAACTCCCACCCAGAAAATATGTAATATCAATTAACTTAATTATGTAAGGATTTGAACCTCGATACGAATTGTTGTGAGATACCACTACCGCATCTACAATTTGCGACCAAAAAACAATTAAAAATAATACGATTAACTTTTTCATTGTGTACACCGCCCAGTAACAAACTTATTATCATTACCCTGCACTTTTGCTATATGCGCATTACGCTTGCATTCCCAATTTTCAGGTGCATACATTTTATTCCATGCCATCATCAGCTTCTTTTCTTGATTTGATAAATTGATTTTATATTTATCAGACATGTAAAGATAGGTGCGTGCTATCATTCCACGGATTTCGTTACGTGGCTGGAATACGCGAGCTTTAAAATCCACAGCACTTTTACACTGCCCATACTGATTAAATTCTTTAGTGAATTGCGAATAACGATAATTAGACCTATCGCCATTCACTTCACCAATAGCCGGTTGTAAGTTATGCATATCCCCTTCTATTTGATTGAAGGTAGCATCTTTTTTGCACGCTTTACGCCCGTCTTCTTGCCAGCATGTTAGGTGTCTACCAAAATTCTCGGCAGGCATAACATGTTCCCACTCAATGCGTTCAGCTCTAGTTTGATTTTTTCTTGGCTGATACCCACACTTGCTAAAATCAACAACGCTTTTTTTACCTACCCACGAAAATTCGCATCCGCAATAAAATGTCGTTTGATTAGGGTTTAATTTATATAATTTAGTTAAATGTGTTTTAGCTGAATTAAAGTTCTGTGCTGAATAAACAAATAACGGAGTAAATAAAAGTAAGATAGCTATTTTTTCCATAAAATCCATTTAAAATAAATCCAAAAACTATAAAAATTTAATATGTTATATAAAACATCAACTTTTATAGTAAAGCATCCTGCAATAACAACTATCAAGTAAGAAGCTTGATAAAACAAACCCTCGTTTTTTGATTAGGGCTTAAAAAAGGAAAAGAACGAGCAAACGCTTAATTCTCTTGTTTATAATATTGGTATTGTTTCCAGTCTATTAACCAATCAAAGGACGGGCACCCCCGACTGTGGCTTTAAATATATCAACAGATATTAAATAATATCAAGATGATATTATAGCAAAATCAATAAATGAAATTCAAACCAAAAGCGACTAAACGAGAAGCAAAGTAGAAGGTTTAAAGCAACGCGTGGACAATATTGCATTAATTGAACAAGTAAGTAAAAGTTAGGATATACCACAAGTTTAACTCATTGTTGATGTAGAATGATTTTTAATAAAGAATTGAATCGTTTTTTGAGAATAAAAAATAGTTATTGCTTTGGTTGTTTGGAGCTTATGTTGTTGTAGTAATTAACCACAACAGCACAAGCCTAATTTCACTGGTCCGCCTCCAACTACGCGGGGACGATATTCTTTGCTATATTACTCTCTATCTACACCATAACCGGCCCCGCTGCCCAAGGATTAAGGACTAAGATATAAAATCTAAGGTGTAGTACAAACAGCGTAGCGGGGATGGCCAACGCTACCGTGGATAGAGGATCCTCTTGGGAAAACACCGAAGGCACTGTTACCTACCGCATCATTCGTCCAGTAGCGGTAGTTTTGATCGGTGAAGCCCGCATCAGCGTAGAAGGTCATGAAACCCCACTCCGTGAAAAAACCTGCACCTATGTGACGCATGTAATAATTACCAGATGAATTAGGTGTGGCGCCTGAAATAGGATGATCACCACCTATACGCACCGCGTTAGTCAAATCCTTGACCCGTGGCAAATGATACCCCAAACTTCTACACCAAGATGTTTGGTTAGGCCAACTACTCGCTTTCCCCCCTCGATTTACGAACCACTGTTTTAACACAAATCCATATTTAACCTCCACATTATCGCCACTATCCCGACCCACCAATTCAAATGTCTGTGGCAAAGATGGTACACTTAAAGGACTAGGATTATTTGAATTTATCTGAGTACCATCAGCCCTTGGACCTCTTAACGTTACCCGTGTTACATAACTAGATTTATCAGTAATCCATTGATCAGCTTGTCTGGTTATTCCTTTTGGGTCTGTGAATGTATCAGAACGCGGCCTTGTCCAACTCACCGTTGCACTTATACTACCAGTTGTGTTAACTGTCCAACTCAACTCACTTCCATCTACTCCAACAGGCATCTCTAAGTCAAAGTACAATCCATCTGCACCCGTTGTAGGGAAATTTCGGTCGTAAGATGATGAACGCGTTGACTGAGTTAAAAAACCCTTTGTAGGACTCCATATGTTAGATGGGCCTGCGTAGCGAGGGTTGTCGCTAGAATAGATGCCAGTAGTACCACCCAACAACAAATTCGGCCTTGCCGACTGTGCAAACAAACAACGAGGATATGGACTTAAGTAATAATACTCCCTGTCATTAGTGGTTGAAAATACACGACGATTTGGCACGCCATATTGTGTAGTTAAACTAGCACCATCGGGGTTTAAGCCTATTGTTACCCTATAAGGAGCCTTACATGCATCTAATGTATCATTAAGACGTACAGTATTTCCATACTTATCATCTAATGAAAGCCATAAAGTCCCTGTCGCCGTTACACCATTAGTACCCTGTCCATCTCCATCATCATCTCCCCAAGAATGATAACGATTGACTAAATCATTTAAACGCAAAAAAGTGGTCGATGGTGGAAAAATAGTCTTTATATCACCCAAAGTACTCCCATCTGGAAACATTATTGGATTTATCCTACTTGATCTATTCGTTGACGGCGTGACCTTTCTACCATTAGGCAAAGTAATGGTGAACAACGATTCAAGGTCTGTTACCTTGGTTTGGCCTCCATCAGATGTTAAATACGGCCCACTACCCTCAATGACCCTTGAGGTTTGTGCCGTTAAGGCCTGTGCACCAAATGAACACAACCAAAACAATAACGTCGCAATCCATAACGGAGACTTTGATAAGAACGATAAAAGATTGAATCTCTGCCTCGACAACAACCCTACCGATAAACTCGGCAAGTTCATTAAGCTAGATGATTTCGGTGATAAAAATAAGAATGGAGTCTGATTTTGACTACGATGATATTGAAAAAGATTTAGAACATAGGTTTGGCAGGCCAGATGCCAGATGCCAGATGCCGATTATGATAGCGCATTTCGATTATCCTGTCAATTAATTTTTTGTTTCATTTCGATTTTTTATAATTAATTGCTCAATTGATGAGCATTTCCTTGCTTTAAAAGCGCTTAAATTATAGTCGGTTGAGTAATAATCCGCTAGTTTTTTTGTTAAAAATTTGTAAAGTTTTATTAAAGACCGAGTCAAGCTACGTTGATGTACTACTGGAAATGGGGGGTGGATGGTGGTTTTTGGCTAAAAGCCACGGAATAAAAAACTTCAATAAAATCAATATCTTTTCTGACCAATTTTTCGCATAAATTAATGAATTATTTATAAAAAAGGCAGCTATATTAAAGCTGCCTTAGAATAATAAACTAAACCGAAATATTGGTTAATTAGAAATTAATTTCAGTACCGACAAAATAACGTCTACCTTCTAATGTTTTACCAAAATCTTCGTTACTAACATCTTTATCAAATAAGTTATAAACACCGGCATAAACTTTAGCTTGTTTATGTAATTGGTAAGATGCACCGATGTCCCAGAAAGTATAGCCAGGATATTCAACTTTTGTGCCATTACGGTTGTTTGATGACTCCACACCATAATAGGCTATTTTAGCCCACAAATCCCATTGCTGTGTGGCATACCAATCTAGTTGAGTATTGAATTTTTGTTTCGGTGTACGATTTAAAGATCGTCCTTTATATTGACCACTTTTTTGTTCTGTTTTTGTCCAAGCATAATTAGAGCTTAATAAGAAATCAGTAAATAAAGGCGTTTTAAATGAAAACTCAAGACCTTTAAGATCAGCTTTACCCACATTTTCACGACCTTGTATAAAGTCAAACTTTCTGCTATAACCGTTCAATAAACATTTGCTACCACTTTTTTTACGATCACAAATATAATAAGATTGAATTTTATCTTTATATTTTGTGTAAAATGCGGTTGCCGAAGCATCAATACCATAATCATTAGTATAGCCTAGACCAATTTCAAAATTATTTGATTTTTCAGGTTTTAAATTTGGATTTCCAATGATTACACCATCTGAATATCCGCCCCCAGTTACTTGCCCCCAATCAGTTACAACGTAACGTAATTGTGGAGTCGCATAACCTGTTGAATAACCACCTTTTAAGGTAAAGTTATCATCAATATTCCAAACACTGTAAACTCTAGGATTCCAATTGCTACCATAATTTTCGTCTTTGTTATAACGCAATCCTAACGTTAAACTCCAATTTTCTAAAATACGTAGTTCATCTTCACCAAATAGCGCATAATTCCAACGATCTATTTTTGACAATGTTGTTTTTAACTGGTTGCCTTTGTCATGTAGCTCTTGATAATTATATTTTCCGCCTAAAGTGAGCATATTAATACTAAAAGGAATAGTAACACGTGTATCTACATCTGTATTTCGAATTTTCATCTGTCTTTTAGGGTTATTATTACCTTCATAAGCGACAAATGAGGTCGTTGACACATCACCAAATAAGCCATTATGTGTTAGTGCAAATGTATTTCGTCTATTATCTCTATTAAAGTCACTTCTAGATTTATCTCTTGTTTTACCCGCCGTTGCGTTACTGTTTTGTAAAGATCGTCCAAAATCCAAATCAAATGTTTGTGTTTCAGTAGCATTTAAAGATAATTTACCATTTAAACTGCGTAATTTTTGCCCAGCATGACCACTAAGAAATTCATCTTCATGACGTTTTGAATACTGTCCATACAGTTGAATACCTAAAATATCATCAATAATCGGTCCTATCGTTGAAAAACTACCAGTGTAGGTATCTTTTTCTTTTGAACGATAAGGAATAACCGATTCTAGACGTACACCACTTTGCCATTTGTTTGACACTTTTTTAGTAATAATATTAATAACGCCCCCCATTGCATCAGAACCATACAATGACGACATAGGACCACGTACAACCTCAATACGTTCAATTGCCGTTAATGGTGGTAACCAACCTTGCTCAAATCCCGAATTATCACTATTCGGTCTGGTTTCACGAGTACTAACTTTCTTACCATCAACTAGTATTAAGGTATATTTAGCATCCATTCCGCGGATACTAATATCAGTAGAATCCCCTCCACCAGTGACATTTACACCTGGAATATCTTTTAGCGCGTCAGTAACATCGCGATAAGGTTTATTTTCGATCTCTTTAGGTGTAATAACCGAAATGGTTGCTGGCGCTTCTTTCACTTGCTGAGAAAACCCCGATGCAGTAACAACCATGGTGTCAGTATCTGTATTGCTAGCCGCTATAGCGGCGCTTGATAATGACAACAAAATGCCCGTATTAATGGCATGAGTTGCCAATTTAAACTTCTTTTTTGCTTTCATTTCTTATAACCCCATTATTTATAATGATAATTACCGTTTAATTTGCCCTAGGCACACTACACTATATGAGAATGATTATCAATATCTTTATAAAAAATTATTTAGTTCTAGACAATTCACTTTTATTAAATAATAATTATTATCATTTACAATGACGTGAGAAAATTGATATGAACAAGAAAAAAAAGTTACTTTTGAGTAGTATTGCAGTGATGATGTTAAGTTTAACTGGCTGCCAATCATCGACAACAATGAATGTCACTACTGATAATCAAACAGTGGTCGTCCCTAAAGCGCCTAAAAAAGTGGTAGTGATGAACTATGGCGCATTAGATACGTTAGATGCGTTAGGTAAAGGCTCAATAGTTGCAGCCACCCCACGGTCAGTTATCCCATCTTACTTGCAACAATATAATAACGCCTCGATTACCGATACGGGCAATATGAAAGAACCCAATATTGAAACTATCAAGCAAGTTAAGCCTGATTTAATCGTTATTGATGGACGTCAGGCAAGTAAAGCCGAAGATTTATCTAAAATTGCCCCGGTTATTAATTTAAGTGTTGATGCTAAAAATTACGTTGAATCAACCAAAAATCATATTCAAGTGTTAGCAAAGATTACGGGAACAGAAAGCAAAGCGGATAGTATCATCCAATCATTAGATAAAAAAATTCAAAGTACACAAGCCTTAGCACAAGCTAGCGCTAAAAAAGCTATTGTTGCTATTCATAATGATGGGAAAATGATTCTTATCAATTTAAGCTCAAGTGCGGCACTGATTCATGACGTACTAAATGTTAAACGAGCAGTACCACTCACCGTTATGCCTGCGAATAACACAATAGGCAAGCCAAAACCAACTTTTGTTGATGATAATTATATTAAATCGGTAAAACCTGATATTGTTTTTGTGGTTGATCGTAGTAAAGCAATCGGCAAACAAGGTATGGCTGAACACTATTTTTCTCAGCAAGTACTAAACAAAAGTAAAACACATGTGGTTTATTTAACGCCAGATCTATGGTATTTGTCTGGTGGAGGTGCCGAAAGCATAAATCGTCAAATTGACGAAGTCATTAATGCATTAAAATAATAGCGTTTAATTAGCAAGTTCAACTTCCTATACTTTAAAAGCCTTTATTGGCAATAAAGGCTTTATATTTTATTAGATAGATAGTGAAATAATATCCAACAAATAATCCTTTTTATTCAAGCAAACTGGCTACTTTCCGTCACTATTGCTCATAGCTAATAAATAAGCCAAAGCATTGTTAATATAAATTTCAAATTTGAAAATCAGTGTATCAACTATGATGAAATATGATAAAATGCCAGCTTCATTTTAATTTGCAAATGATAATTAACAAATATAGTTTATTAATTCTCAAACAATACCTCTTTAAACATAAAACACTATTATTATAAATACTATGAATATGTCACCCCCTACAATTGGATTTGTAAGCCTTGGCTGTCCTAAAAACTTAGTTGACTCTGAGCGAATTTTAACCGAACTACGCACGCAAGGTTATCAAGTCGTACCTAGCTATGACAATGCTGATTTAGTCATTGTTAACACTTGTGGATTTATTGACAGTGCAGTACAAGAATCGCTTGAAGCAATCGGCGAAGCACTAAACGAAAATGGAAAAGTCATTGTAACTGGATGCCTTGGAGCCAAAGAAGATCAAATTCGAACTGTACATCCAAAAGTTCTTGAAATATCTGGCCCGCATAGCTATGAAGTGGTTTTAAGTCATGTTAATAAATATGCCCCCAAACCGGCTTATAACCCTTATACCAGCTTGATTCCACAGCAAGGGGTTAAATTGACACCTAAACATTATGCTTATCTTAAAATTTCAGAGGGCTGTAATCACCGTTGCACATTCTGTATTATTCCTTCTTTGCGTGGAGATATGGTTAGCCGACCAATTGGGAATGTCTTGGATGAAGCAAAACGTTTAGCAGATAGTGGCGTTAAAGAGTTATTGGTCATTGCCCAAGATACTTCGGCTTACGGTATCGACATCAAAAACCGCACCAATTTCTGGAATGGAATGCCATTAAAAACTGATATTCAAACCCTGTGTGAACAACTATCAAATTTAGGAATTTGGGTTAGATTGCATTATATGTATCCTTATCCAAGTGTTGATAATCTAATTCCATTAATGGCTGATGGTAAAATTTTGCCTTATTTAGATGTGCCATTACAACACGCAAGCCCAACTATTTTAAAATCAATGAAACGCCCCGGATCGATTGAAAGAACCTTAGAACGTATTCATAAGTGGCGCGAAATCTGCCCAGATATTACATTACGTTCAACGTTTATAGTTGGATATCCAGGCGAAACCGATCAGGATTTTGAACTACTACTTGAATTTTTGTCACAAGCACAATTAGATCGAGTTGGCTGTTTCCCATACAGCCCAGTAGAAGGTGCTGTTGCGAATGAACTGGCAAACCAAATTCCAGAAACAATCAAACAAGAACGTTTTGATCGTTTTATGCAATTACAGCAAAAAATCTCAACACAAAAATTACAAGCCAAAATAGGCAAAACATTATCTATAATTATTGACGAAGTTGATGAGCAAGGCGCAATAGGTCGCAGCATGGCTGATGCCCCTGAAATCGATGGCGTTGTTTATTTAAACGAAGAAAACCAAGTTAATGTTGGTGATATTGTTCAAGTTAACATTGAACATTCTGATGAATACGACTTATGGGGAACGGTTAAACGTTAATAAAAACCATGAAACAACATTATAAACACGAAATAAAAAATCTTACTAAATTAGCGGTTCCTGTACTTATTGCACAAATATCACAAACAGCAATCACATTTGTCGATACCATTATGGCAGGAAATTATAGCAAAACAGCCCTATCAGGTGTGGCTATTGCCGTGTCAATTTGGCTGCCCACGATTTTATTTGGACAAGGTTTGTTAACGGTATTAACACCAATTATTTCAAACTTAAATGGTGCCGCTAAACGTGATCAAGTTGCTGTTCAAACGCGTCAAGGTGTAGTAATAGCGCTAATATTATCAATATTAATGATGTTGTTTCTGTATCATTCCGACAAAATAATTAATCTAAGAAGCTCAGCAGATCACCCTATCGATCCCGAAATGGTTGACGTTGCCGTCTCATTTTTACGCGCCATAATGTGGGGTGTGCCAGCATTCTTGCTTTTTTTGGTCTACCGCAATCAATGTGAAGGACTATCAAACACAAAGCCAGCCATGGTGATCATATTCATTGCTCTTCTTGCCAACATTCCAATTAACTACGTTTTAATCTATGGAAAATTAGGCTTACCTGCTTTTGGTGGAGTCGGCTGTGGCATTACAGCGACAATTATTTTTTGGCTTATGTTTATATTAATACGCTTATACACACTCACTAGCGCAAGCCAACGCGACATTCGCCAGACACCAATCACTAAACTAGTTGATTTTGCTATAATCAAAAAAATTGTTGTGCTTGGCATTCCTCTTGCGCTCGCTTACTTTTTTGAAATGAGCTTATTTGCTGTGATTGCATTATTAATTGCCCCATTAGGTCAAATAACCGTTGCTGCACATCAAATTATATTCACCATCAGCAGTTTAACCTTTGCCATTCCATTATCTCTTGGTGTTGCAACCAGTATTCGTGTTGGTTATTTACTAGGTAATAAAAAACCTGCATTAGCCAAACAAACCGCCTATATTAGTTTAGCTATATCGCTTGCCATGGCAATAATTGTTGCGTTAATTTTAGTTATTTTTAAAGCACCGATTGTCGCTCTATTCACCAAAGAAACAGCCGTCATGGCTATTTGTATGCAGCTCATTATATTATTAGCTATTTATCAAGCATCAGATTATTTACAAGTAGTGGCAAGTAACGTGCTACGAGGTTACAAAGATACCCAAAGTATCTTTTTGATCACCCTACTTTCTTATTGGGTAGTAGGACTGCCCGTTGGCTATGTTTTAGGATTAACCAACCTAATCATTGAACCAATTGGCGCAGCTGGTTTTTGGATAGGTATCATATCAGGACTTGCTGTTGCGGCATTACTATTAATAGCAAGGATGATCTATATCCAAAAACAACCCGTCGATGTTATTTTAGAACGAGCATCAAAATAAAATTACCTATATAAGAATTTAATAATATAGAAAGGATTAACTACATTTTTATAATAACCAATTATTGATTTTTCAATAATAAAAAAATGAGTTAATTCTTTTGATTAATACACATTATCTAAATAACAAAAAAACGCCATCAACACTTTCGCTGATGGCGTTTTGTTAGTGTAATAAATTAACTATTTCAATAAACTATTTGCTTGCGCAAGTACATTTTCAACAGTAAAGCCAAACTCTTTAAACAGTTGATCCGCTGGACCTGATTCACCAAAGCTTGTCATGCCAATTACTTTACCATTAAGGCCAACATATTTATACCAATAATCGCTAATACCCGCTTCAATAGCAAGGCGGGCTGTGACTGACGATGGCAATACTGACTCTTTATAAGCCTGATCTTGTTTATCAAACACATCAGTTGATGGCATTGATACCACCCGCACTTTTTTACCTGCTTGTGTCAATTGTTGATAAGCTTCAACGGCAAGTTCAACTTCTGAACCCGTCGCAATAATAATTAAATCTGGTGTACCTATGCAATCATTTAAGATATAACCACCGCGATATACATCAGCTAATTGATGAGCAGTGCGATCTTGTTGTTTAAGATTTTGTCGTGAAAAAATCAACGCTGTTGGACCGTCTTTACGATCTATTGCATATTGCCACGCAATAGCTGACTCGACTTGATCGCATGGTCGCCAAGTACTCACATTAGGCGTCATACGTAAGCTTGCCATTTGCTCAACAGGTTGATGCGTTGGTCCATCTTCACCCAAGCCAATTGAATCATGAGTATAGACAAATAAAGCACGAATCTTCATTAATGCCGCCATTCGAATGGCATTACGTGCATATTCCATAAACATTAAGAATGTCGCACCATAAGGAATAAATCCACCATGTAATGCAATACCATTCATAATAGCAGACATACCAAATTCACGCACACCATAATGGATATAATTACCATCCGCATTAGCTAAGATCTCTTTAGAGCCTGACCACATGGTTAAATTACTTGGTGCTAAATCAGCCGAACCACCTAAAAACTCAGGTAAAGCAGGGGCAAACGCTTCAATAGCATTTTGTGATGCTTTACGGGTAGCAATTGTTGCTGGATTTGCTTGGAGTTTATTCACCACATCGTTAGCAATTTGTGACCAATTTACCGGCAAATCACCATTAACACGACGTTTAAATTCTTTGGCTAATTCAGGATAAGCCTTAGCATAAGCATCAAAACGAACATTCCATTCATCTTCGATCTGCTTACCTTTAGCTTTAGCATCCCAAGCATCATAGTAGTTTTTAGGAATTTCAAAAGCAGGATAATTCCAGCCAAGTGCTTTGCGTGTTGCTTCAATTTCGGCATCGCCTAATGGTGCACCATGGCTTTCATGGCTGCCGGCTTTATTTGGTGAACCAAAACCAATCACCGTTTTACACATTAATAATGATGGTTTATCGGTTACCGCTTGCGCTTGCTCGATAGCTTCTTTTAACGCTTTAGCGTCATGACCATCAATACTACGGATAACGTGCCAGCCGTAAGCTTCAAAACGTTTTGCGGTATCATCAGTAAACCAACCTTCGACTTCACCATCGATTGAAATGCCATTATCATCGTAAAACGCAATAAGTTTACCTAATTTAAGAGTACCTGCTAACGAACACACTTCGTGCGAAATACCTTCCATCATACAACCATCACCCATAAACACATAAGTATGGTGATCAACAATAGTATGCTCAGGTTTATTAAATTGTGCAGCTAAGGTTCTTTCGGCAATAGCCATACCTACGGCATTAGCAATACCTTGACCTAGAGGTCCGGTTGTTGTTTCAACACCCGGTACATAACCATATTCAGGGTGTCCTGCAGTTTTTGAATGCAACTGACGAAAATTTTTTAGATCATCAATGGTCACGTCATAACCGGTTAAATGCAATAAACTATAGATCAACATAGAAGCATGACCATTTGATAAAATAAAACGGTCGCGATCAGCCCATTTTGGGTTGTTTGGACTATGTTTTAAAAAGCCACGCCAAAGCACTTCAGCCATATCTGCCATACCCATCGGCGCACCAGGATGCCCTGATTTTGCTTTCTGTACGCCATCCATGCTCAATGCTCTTATCGCATTCGCCAGTTCGCGGTGGGATAGTGTGGTTGCATTCATATTATAATCTCCAAAAAAATTTTTTGAGTAAAAATTTGTTAATACCTGCAAGGTGGATATCACTTGCAAAATAGCTAGTTAAATCAACAAAAATTAGTATAAAAATGGGGAGCTAACTCCCCTATCATGTGCAAATGATTATAGCAGTGCGCCAATCATATCTTCTAATTTTCCTTGATCAACGGCAAATGCGCGAATGCCTTCGGCTAATTTTTCAACTGCCATGGCATCACTATTATGTTGCCATCTAAATTCGGCTTCGGTCATTGGCGTAGGGCGCTCAACCAAAGATTGATTTGGATTAAGTTTTTGCACAACAGGCGCATTTGATTGTTGCATTTCGGCAAGTAAATTAGGCGAAATTGTTAACCTATCACAACCGGCTAATGCCAAAATCTGATCGACTTTACGGAAGCTTGCACCCATCACAACTGTTTTATAACCATGTTGTTTATAATAATTAAAAATATTACGCACAGAAACAACGCCCGGATCTTCATCAGCCACATAAGGATCGATTGGTTTTTTAGCTTGATACCAATCATAAATACGCCCTACAAATGGCGAAATTAAAAAGGCATTGACTTCAGCACACGCACGCGCTTGTGCGAACGAAAATAGTAACGTCAAATTACAGTTAATACCTTCTTTTTCAAGTACTTCTGCTGCTTTAATACCTTCCCACGTTGATGCAATCTTAATTAAAATACGAGACTTATCAATGCCTTTTTCTTGATAAAGTGCAATGATTTTACGCGCTTTTTCAATACAACCTTGTTTATCGAAAGACAAACGCGCATCCACTTCGGTCGAAATTCGTCCTGGAACGGTTTTTAAAATCTCAGCACCAATATTCACCGCAACTTGATCACACGCATTAACTAACTGCTGTTCTTTACTGCCACCTAATTTTTTAGCGGTTTGCACTGCAGAATCAATTAAATTGCGATATTGAGGAAGTTGTGCTGCTTTCAAAACAAGAGAGGGATTCGTTGTTGCATCTTCGGGGAAAAACTGCTTAATCGAATCGATATCACCCGTATCAGCTACCACCACAGTTAATTTTTTAAATTCATCTAATTGACTCATACTTTTTATCCTCATACAGCGTGTTATTATAATGTAAAGTATAATAACATTTATTCCATAATAAAACGACTTTGTCATTGGATGATGATTCATCTTGGTTGTGTTCAAAAAAAACACAGTAAAATGCAAACAAAAAAGGCGGAATCAAGCTTTACCGTAACATTATCACTCATTAATATTAGTTATGTTTGCTATTTTTAGCGTACAAATAAATTCAATTATGTGAATTAAATCACAAAATCAAATTAGGATTAATTTGCATTAATCGATCTTTAAATCGACAAAATGCTTAACAAAAAAATTTGCAGATTTAAAAATTCGCTAAATTATAATTTAATTGCTTAAGCCCAAACATATTCAAGTTGACTAGTTAAACCACAACTTATACAAGAACGGCACTGATTAGCTTGGCAAGGCAGTGGCTGATCTTGCGCTATCAATTTTATCACGCCTTTTTTGATCCAAAAACGTAACATCTGCTCAGTTGCGCTTTCGGGTAAGTGAAAGTGTCTGGCAATATCTTGCAATGGTGCACGACCTTTTAATTGTACATAATCACGAATTGATGTTATTAACATAGTCATAACCAAAGTTGCAAGGCGATCCCTGCATACTTTTCCTCTATTTATATTTTACAAATTAGCCAGGCATTTATTTACTGACAGCATGATGATTTTTTACAATGGGATATATTTGGCGCTGCTGATTGATTAAAAGGCAAATATTGCCCAAAAATACGCATAAACAGTACCATTACCACAATAAATGCACTGCACCCCATTAGCCACCAAACGGCGACAGGCGAATGCCCAAGTAACGTACATTGATAATAAATAGTTGCCGTAAGCCACGCAACGGTAAAAGTCCAAATTGCCACAAATACCATCCACTTAAAACCAGCTTCGCGATAAACTGCGCCCAACGCTGCAGCACAAGGAGTATAAAGTAAAATAAAAATTAAATAACTCATCGCAGCTGAAGGGGTACCAAACCCATTTTTAATTTGTGAAATTGTTGTCGAATCCACCGCTAAATCAACCTGTAGTGAATCCATATCTTGTGAAGCAGTGTTAAATCCTAACGGATCTAAAACTGCATTCGACAAACTCGCCAAATTTTTCGGAATGGTTGCTAGCGCCTCTAAAATTCCTTGCGACAAACTAAATGGCTCGGCTTGCTCGTTATCATCATCGATAGCATAAAGCGAATTGAGTGTTGCAATTACCGATTCTTTAGCAAAAATACCAGTAAAAATTCCTACTGTTGCTGGCCAGTTATCATGGTTAATTCCCATCGGTGCAAATGCAGGCGTGATTTTTTGGCTAACAACAGAAAGCATAGAGTTTTGAGAACTTTCTTGCCTAAACAAACCATCACTTCCCCATGAATTAAGCACACTTAACACAGTTACCATCAACACAATAGCTTTACCCGCTCTAAAAATAAACGACGTTAAGCGCTGCCAAGTCAAACTAATTAGACTACTTAAAGTCGGAATACGATACACAGGTATTTCCATAATAAATGGTGTGAGTGAACCTTTTAACAAAGTAAATTTGAGCACAAAGCCCGTCACCATTGCCACCGCTATGCCGAACAAATATAACGCAAACACCACTATAGAGGAATTTTTAGGGAAGAATATTACTGCAAATAATGCATAGACCGGCAACCTTGCCCCACAGGACATAAAAGGAATCATACAAATCGACATAATGCGATCACGTGTGCTTTCTAGCGTTCGCGTGCCCATAATGGCTGGTACACCACAGCCAAACCCCACAAGCATTGGCACAAATGCTTTACCCGGCAAACCAATACTGCGCATTAACCGATCGATTACCATTGCTGCACGCGCCAAATAGCCAGAATCTTCTAAAAACGACAAACAAAAAAACATCGCCCCAATAACAGGAATAAACGTTGAAACAGTTTGAATGCCGCGACCAATACCATTGGCTAAAATAGCTGTAATCCAATTTGGAGCATTGATAGTGTGAAGTAGCTCGGTTGTGCCATTAACAAAAATAGTACCAAAAAGCACATCAAAAAAATCAATAAACACCGCTCCAAAATTAATTGCCACCATAAACATGGCATACATAGCTAGCAAAAAGAATGGAATCCCAGTAATACGCCCTAACGTAATATTATCTAACCTATCAGAAAAATGACGGCTAAGCTCACGCGGTTTCTCAATGACTTTTTTACAAATTACATCAATCGTGTCATAACGAGCGCTAGCAAGTGCCACATCGATTTCATTATCACACCATTTTGCAAGCGACAATCGGCAGTCCGCTAACATTTTGGTTTCACATTGTGATAAGCGATAGCGCGAATCATCTAATAAGGCATCTATCAATTGCCAGCGATTAAATTGGCGCACAACGCTATCTTCAGGCAGATCACAAAGATAACGTTGAATCACCGCTTGCTGATCATCGCCAAGCAGATCAATCGATGGCTGTGCAGTATATGGACGTATTACCATGTTTTCGATTTGTTGATAAAAGCCCTGTAAACCCATTTTTTGACGAGATGATATTGCCACCACCGGACAACCGAGCAAAGTCGACAACAAATCAACATTAATCTGTTCGCCCATGGCTTTAACAGCATCGATCATATTTAACACAACAATCATTGGCACTTGCAAATCAATCAACTGGCAAGTTAAATACAAACTGCGTTGCAAATTAGTTGCATCAATAATATTAATAATCAGGCTGTCACTTTCGGACAGCACGAATTGGCGCGCAATAAGCTCATCTTGCGAAACACTAAGTGGATCAGGTTCAATCGAATACGTACCGGGCAAATCGATAACTTCATATTGCGTATGATGATAAGTGAATATACCAGTTTTACGCTCAACGGTCACACCCGGCCAGTTCCCTACTCGCTGTTTTGAGCCCGTTAGTACATTAAATAACGTTGTCTTACCGCAATTAGGGTTACCAATTAATGCTAACTTCACGCACTTACCTCCATCACTTCAATGGCTTGCGCTTCTTTACGACGTAAACAAAGTGCAAATCCACGCATTTTAATTTCAATTGGATCACCAAGTGGCGCAACGCGCACAGCCAAAACCTTACAACCCGGCGTAATGCCCATTGCAAGCAACTTTCGACGAAAGGGTAACGATTCAGGTAATAATCGAGTAATTACCGCCTCGCGCCCTAAAGGTAACTGGTTAAGGGTAAAAGATGACATTATGCTTCCTAAAAATAACGATAGTATTAATAAAAGTAATCGTTTAAATTAAAGATGCATATTTTAAAAAAAATCAGAGTTATTTTTAGTGTAAAAATGCGAATTATTCTCAATAACAATAAATAACAAGTAAAAAAAACGAAAAAATAGCTAAACCATAGAAAACTCAAATTAAAACTCATTCGGTTTTGCGCTTTTATACCTGTCAAATAAATCTTAACAATAGCTTTCAGATGTTCTAAAAGCGCTATTGTTTTTATAAAAATTGCTCAGGTATCGTATTTATTTTTTAATAAAATTAAGTGGTTAACTGTGTTTTTTTGTGAAAAACCTAGATTACACCATGAAGTGCAATTTTTCTTAGCTCCTTTGAATAAAAGGAGGCAGGGCTTTTAAACTTATGCCGTTTT
>NZ_WTFC01000123.1:0-303 GCF_009795795.1 Gilliamella sp. Pas-s95
CGTACTGTGTCTGTAAATACCCCCCTGTACTACTTAAAGTGACCCTATAAGGAGCCTTACATTTATCTAATACATCGTTACGACTAACTGTATTGCCATCCTTATCCGTAAACGATACCGATATATCCCCTGATATACCATTTACAGCCGGCTCATCCCCATCATCATCACGCCAATAATTATATCGAGTGACTAAATCACTTAAACTCACTGAATTTGTTGATGATGGGACTATCATTTCTATATGACTTAAATTACTCCCAACGTACGGCAAACTGATTGGATTTGTTGCACTTGATGTAT
>NZ_WTFC01000036.1:0-27777 GCF_009795795.1 Gilliamella sp. Pas-s95
GTGCGAAGGTGCTAGTATAAATCACCTTTCTACTTTCTTCACTCCACCGTGTTTAAAATTGCACTTCATATTTGAATCCAGGAACCACAGAATAAAAACTTAAATAAAATCAATACCTTTCCTGACCGATTTTTGGCAAAAAATCAAGTACTTTTTGTTCTATGTGATTAGAATGAATTAAGTGTGTAGGTTTCGGAAGTTTGCTTTGGGTGTTCAAAATAGCTACCGTGATCACGCCCGATCTAAGTGGATTAGCAAATCTTCTGAGCAATCATCCTACGCTTGACGCAGATTGATAAAAAAGGTTAAATGAATTTTTGTTTTTTGACAATGAGTAAATTTAATTATTAAAAACATCTATATAATTAATTGATTTTATTTTATTTTTAGTTTAATAATAAAACATTGCTACGCTGTGTTTTCTTCATGATAAAAATATCCCTTATTGCCTACATTCAATAATAAAATTACAATAATTTTTTTTAACCACTTACAGCAAAAACATGATCACTTACCACAATGCTACATTAGAAGATTTACCCTTTATTGTCGATGTCTATAATTCAACAATTGCTAGTCGTCAAGTGACTGCCGATACTGTTCCTGTTTCTGTTGAAAGTCGATTAGAATGGTTTTACCAGCATAATCCTCAAAATCGTCCGCTTTGGTTAATTAAATATCAAGATCAACCTTGTGGTTGGATCAGTTTATCTTCGTTTTATGGGCGCCCTGCTTTTTATAAAACGGTTGAGATTAGCTTATATCTTGATCAGGATTTTCGAGGTAAAAAAATTGGTCAATTTATGGTAGATAAAATTGAACAATTTGCAAAACAAGCAGGAATTGAGGCAATTTTTAGTTATGTGTTTCGACATAATTTACCCAGTGTTAATTTATTTAAAAAAATGCAGTACCAACAATGGGGGCTTCTTCCAAAAATTGCTGAATTGGATAATGTTCAGCGTGATTTAGTAATATTGGGTAAACGATTAGATTAACCCGCCTATTACCAATAAATTCAACTATTCAAAAGGAATTTTAATGAGCACCTTAAATGATATTAAATATTACGCTAGTCAATCTAAAATCACCACGACGCTAGTAGTAATCAACATTCTGTGTTTTTTTGCATTTCGGCTACTTGATAGCCGCGGGTTTTCGCCACTAAATGAAAATCGCTTTTTAATTGATTGGGGTGCCGATATTGCGGAGCTAACTTTTTCTGGCCAGTATTGGCGGATGTTTACTAATTTATTTATGCATGTCAGTTTTACGCATTTAGCCATGAATATGCTGGCATTATGGAGTACCGGACCAATTTTAGAAAAACGTATTCCCGCCATGGCTTTTTTAGGTATTTATCTTTTTTCAGGCTTAGTTGGAAGCTTATCAAGTGATATTGCAACTATCAATCACAATGTGATTAGCTGTGGGGCATCGGGGGCAATTTTAGGGATTATTACCGCTTTGCTAGCTTATTGTTTGGTGTTTAAAACCAATATACAAGAAATGCCAGTCAAAGCAATGCTAGTTAGTTTGGTATTAACTGCAGGATTAGGATTATTACCTTCAATCGATAATATGGCACATATCGGTGGCGCTTGCGCTGGGTTTGTACTTGGTGGGCTGATTTCGTTATGCCTAAAAACATTCAAATACCCAAGCAAGCTAAGTTGGCTTATTATTAGCCTTGTATTTATTGTCACTGCATTGGGGATCTATGCACAATATATGCGCTATGCTTTACCTAGTGGTTATTACCTCTATTATTAACAATAAAAAGGCACTGATTATCATCAATCAGCGCCTTTTTTATGCAAACTTGATATGACTAAAAACTATTTAAAATCCGTGCAGGATCGATTTTACAAGCCCGTTTAGCTGGATAGTAACTAGCAATTAAGCTGAGTAACATAGCGGTAATAAACACTATTATTACATCAAATAGATGGATTTCAGAGGGTAAAAAGTCGATAAAATAAATATTACTATTTAGGATTTTATGCCCCAGCAATGACTCAACTCCACCCATAATATTCGACAGTTGCCAAGACAATATCACACCTAAAACAACCCCCATTAAACTACCAATTAATCCTGATATCACACCATACCAAATAAAGATATGCCGAATTAATCGATTAGTTGCACCTAGCGTTTTTAATATGGCGATATCTCGCTGTTTGTCTTTGACGGCAATGACAAGCGTTGACACAATGTTAAAACAAGCCACGCCAATCACTACAATCATGGCTAAATACATGATTTGCCGGATCATTTGAATGTCTCGATACATAAAGCCAAAGGTCTGTTCCCAACTATTAAATGTTAGGGGTTCATCAAGGGCTAATACAGCCTGCCCTATAAGGTTATTAGCTTGATAAACATCATTCACATTGACCATAATGCCTGTAACGCTATCGCCCATACTTAGAAGTTTTTGTGCATCGGTTAAGGGGATCAATGCAATATTGTTACTCAAACTACCGCTTAACTCTAAAATGCCCACCACTTGCAAACGAACGCGTTTAGGCGGCTTGAGTTGGTTTGGCCCACTCGATACAGGAATTAATAAAGAAACCCATCCCCCTTCATTTATCGACAAGCTCTTAGCTAGCCCAGCACCAATAATCACTTGCTGGCTATCGGGCTTAAAATCTTGCCATTTATTATTCAGGACATAATTAGGCAGTGCGCTAACTTGCACTTCTTGCTCGGGATCAAGCCCTTGCACTTGTACTGCGGCTAGTTTGCTGCCGTTTTCGATTAATCCGGTAAAATTAACAAACGGTAAGGCCGATACAACATGGCTGTTATTTTTGAGCTCTTGTTGAATATGTTGCCAATTATCTAAATTGCCGTATTCAGGATATAGTTGCCCATGTGGCACCACAGATAAAACCCGATTATGTAACTCGCGCTCGAAGCCGTTCATGGCACTTAACCCTATAATTAAAGCGGCAATGCCAATGGCGATACTGAGTGTTGAAATGATCGAAATCAACGATACCATACCACTTTTACGACGACCTTTACGGAATTTGATGGCGGTAATTAAAGATAAATTCATACTAATTACCTATTCATTGATTATCTGATGATGCGTTATCAGATAGTTGCCCATCTCTCATCACCATTTGTTTATCAAGCTTATTAGCGAGTTCAAGATCATGCGTCACCACTAAAAACGCGGTGCCATGTTCGCGATTTAGTTTAATAAGTAAATCAAAAATCGCATCAGCAGTTGATTTATCAAGGTTTCCTGTTGGCTCATCGGCCATGACTAGTGCGGGGTTATTAATTAACGCACGCCCAATTGCCACACGCTGACGCTCACCGCCTGATAGCTCAGATGGACGATGATTGGCTCGTTTAGCCAAATTAACCGATTCAAGCATCGCCATGGCACGTTTTTTTGCTTCATTAGGGGATACACCACCAATTAATAATGGCATCGCGACATTTTCTAGCGCTGTAAAATCGGGTAATAAATGATGAAATTGATAAACGAAGCCGATTTCTTGATTACGTAGCTGCGCCTTTTCGACCTCGGATAGTTGGTTAAGTTGTTTGGACTTAAACATAATTTCGCCCGAGGTGGGTTTATCAAGCCCACCTAATAGATGTAATAACGTGCTTTTACCTGATCCTGAACTACCAATAATGGCGAGTAATGATTTTGGGTAAATATCAAACGAGACATTTTTTAACACCTCGGTCACCATTTTGCCTTCGTTATAGGTTTTATAAAGGTTCTTGGCGCTTAGAAGTATTTGTGGATTATTCATAACGTAAAGCCTCGGCTGGTTGTATATTGGCTGCACGATATGCAGGATAAATAGTTGAAATTAGCGATAACATAAGCAATCCAATAATAATAAAAACAACTTGTGTTGGCTCAACCAATGATGGCAATTGAATGCCAGCAAACGATAAACCAAGCACTTGCATAATTTCGTTTAGATAACAAGCAAGTAACAGGCCAAATGCACTACCTAATAACGTGCCAATTACCCCTGAACTTGCTCCTTGAATAATAAAAATCAGCATGATTTTAAAACGAGACAAGCCTTGCGTCTTCAAAATCGCAACTTCGCCTTGTTTTTCCATAACGAGCAAACTTAGCGAGGTGATAATGTTAAAAGCGGCAACAATGACAATTAAACTAATCAATAAGCCCATAACATTTTTTTCCATTTTAATCGCTTGAAACAGTTCACCACGTTTAACACGCCAATCATTAAAAACTAACCCGTCTGGTAATGGAGTATTTGTTACAGAAGCGATATCAAGCGGTTTATCTAAAAATAAACGCCAACTTGTTATCATATTGGCAGGGTAACGTAACAAATTCCGAGCATCGGACTGATGAACATAAATTAGAGATTGATTAATATCATGATTAACTGAAAATAGCCCAACAATATTAAATAAGCGCTGTGAAGGAATGCGTCCAACAGGCGTAATTTGACTAGCATCAGTCACCATTAGGCGAATTTTGTCGCCAACGGTTACGCCTAATTGATTGGCTAATGTTTGCCCAATAATCACATTATACTGCCCTGCCTGCAAGTCCAAAACAGAACCACTATAGATATAATCATTGATTGGGTCATTATCTTCTGGCGTAATACCCATTAAGGTACTCACGGTGATACTTTGTTCACTTTGCAAAACCACATCACCAGTAACTAAAGGGCTTATATGATTAACGCCTTGAATATGGATAAACTGTTCACGAGTAACAACATTAGGATCAATACGCCCCTGTGGAGTTGTGATCTGCGCTTGAGGTAGAAACTTCAAAATACTACCTTGCATTTGATCTTCAAGCCCATTCATGACCGATAAAACTACAATCAAGCCAATGGAACCAAGCATAATCCCAATCATCGACAACCATGACACAAAGCGACCAAACCCATCCGTTTTTTGCCCATACACATAGCGCAAACCAATAAAAAAGACTAATGGACGAAATATCTTTGACATAAACGTATATATTACCTAAAACTTTTTGACAAAGTTCTGCTAGTTAATTGCAAAGTGCCTATCATACAGGATTAAACAGTTATAGAAAACAACCACGTAATTACGTTATAATCTGTTAATAATTTTTCAGCAATATCAACAAATTCATCATGTCAAAAATACAACCTAGTTCAACATTGATTCCTCAAAAATCGGGTGAAGTAAAGCAAATTGGACAACTTATCGGTTCATCGTTGTCTCAATTTTGTGCCCAAGTAATAGACGCACACGATGGTTTAGTGGTGATTATTACAGATGATATGCAACAAACCGCTCGCATACATGGAGAGCTTAAGCAGTTTTCTCCGTTTCCTGCTATCTTTTTTCCCGATTGGGAAACGTTACCTTATGATAGTTTTTCACCACATCAAGATATTGTATCAGAACGTTTATCCTGCCTTTATCATCTTGGGCATTTAACCAAAGGTGCTTTGATTTTACCCATCAATACCTTAATGCAAAAAGTCTGCCCTCAAAGCTATTTAGGCGGGCATGTATTTATAATGAAAAAAGGCCAGCAAATTAGCCGTGAACACTTACGTTTACAACTTGAAAATGCAGGCTATCGCTCAGTCAGTCAAGTCATGGAGCATGGCGAATATGCTACTCGCGGCGAACTGTTTGACATCTATCCAATGGGCAGTGATAAGCCTTATCGTATCGATTTTTTTGATAACGAAATCGACAGCATACGCACCTTTGATGTTGAAAACCAGCGAACACTTAACGAAATTGAAGAAATCCAGCTATTACCTGCACATGAATTTCCATTTGATAAAGCATCGATTGAGCTGTTCCGCAGTCAATGGCGTGAACAATTTGAAGTAAGATTAGATGCAGAAAGCATCTATCAACAAGTTAGCAAAAATATTTTGCCAACTGGCATTGAATATTGGCAAGCCCTCTTTTTTAACGAACCGCTAACACCGCTCTTTTCTTATTTTTTAGCAAATACCTTAATTATCAATACCGTTAATATTGAGCAATATGCTAACAAATATTGGCAAGATATTACCCAACGTTATGAAAGCCGTAAAGTCGATCCAATGCGTCCATTGCTTGAGCCTGCAATTATTTGGTCTAAAACTGATGAAATTTTTGCCCATTTCAAAAACTACCCAAGAATAGTAATATCAAATGCAACAATCATAGAATCGAATAGAAATATTAATTTACCTTATTCTGCATTACCTGAAATCGCCATTCAGATCCAACAAAAAGATCCTTATTGGCAATTTCAACAATTTGCTGATAATTTTTCAGGTAAAATCATCTTTTCGGTTGAGTCTGAAGGACGCAAGGAAGCATTACAAGAAATTCTTGGCAGAATTCGTATTCATCCAACCACCATCAATCAGCTTGATGAACAAACCAATACGGATAACCGTTTTTGTTTAATGATTGGTACCAGTGAACAAGGCTTTATTGATCAACAAAAAAATTACGCTTTTATTACCGAAAACGAACTATTAGGTCGACGCATTATTCGTCGTAAAAAAGAAAATAAACAAGCGATTAATACCGACTCACTCATTCGTAGCCTAGCTGAATTAACACCAGGAAAACCCGTTGTACATTTAGAGCACGGTGTGGGTCGTTATGCAGGTCTTACAACGTTAGAAACAGGCGGTATTACGGCAGAATATCTTATTTTGTTGTATGCCAATGATACCAAACTTTATGTTCCCGTTTCGTCATTAAACTTAATAAGTCGTTACTCTGGTGGCGATGAAGAAAACGCCCCACTGAATAAATTAGGCACTGATGCTTGGAGTAAGGCTCGGCAAAAAGCGGCCGAAAAAGTGCGTGATGTCGCAGCTGAATTACTCGATATCTATGCCGAACGTGAAAGTAAACCCGGATTTCAATTTCAACAAGATCGTGAGCAATATGAACTATTTTGTCAAGGATTCCCTTACCAAGAAACCGACGATCAACAAAACGCCATTGGTGCTGTAATTGGCGATATGTGTTCACCTTACGCCATGGACCGATTAGTCTGTGGTGATGTGGGGTTTGGTAAAACCGAAGTTGCCATTCGTGCTGCATTTTTAGCCGTGATTAATCATAAACAAACAGCTGTTTTAGTGCCAACAACCCTGCTTGCAGAACAACACTACGAAAGCTTTTGCGACCGTTTCGCCAATTGGCCTATCCGTATAGAAAGCCTGTCTCGCTTCAAAACAGCCAAACAACAAAAAGCTATTATAGAAGCTCTTGGCGAAGGCAAAATTGATATTGTAATTGGTACGCATAAATTGCTACAAGAAGATATCAAATGGAAAGATTTAGGTTTGCTAATTGTTGATGAAGAACACCGCTTTGGCGTTCGTCAAAAAGAACGCATTAAAGCAATGCGAGCAAATATCGATATTTTAACGCTAACAGCAACCCCAATTCCACGAACGCTAAACATGGCAATGAGTGGTATGCGAGATCTTTCAATTATCGCAACGCCACCTGCTCGCCGACTGGCGGTAAAAACCTTTGTTCGAGAATATGATGATCTTGTGATTAGAGAAGCCATTTTGCGTGAAATTTTACGTGGTGGTCAGATTTATTATCTACACAATGACATCTCTGATATTGAAAAAGTCAGCGAAAAACTGGCAGAACTAGTGCCCGAAGCACGCATTACCATTGGACATGGACAAATGCATGAACGCGACTTAGAGCGTGTGATGAATGACTTTCATCATCAACGCTTTAACATACTTGTTTGTACCACCATTGTTGAAACTGGTATCGACATTCCTAACGCTAATACTATTATTATTGATCGTGCCGATAAATTCGGTTTAGCTCAGTTACATCAACTCAGGGGGCGAGTTGGACGTTCTTACCATCAAGCCTATGCTTATTTATTAACGCCACATCCTAAATTACTCACTAAAGATGCTAAAAAGCGCTTAGATGCGATCGCATCCCTTGAAGATTTAGGAGCCGGCTTTGCCCTAGCCACACACGATCTTGAAATTCGGGGTGCAGGCGAGCTATTGGGTAGTGATCAAAGTGGACAAATTGAAACTATTGGCTTTAACCTTTATCTTGAACTGCTTGATGATGCGGTCAAATCATTAAAAGAAGGCAAAGAACCGACACTAGAATCATTACTTAATAGCCAACAAACCGAAGTGGAATTAAGATTGCCGACATTAATTCCTGATGACTTTATTCCCGATGTCAACACCCGACTATCGCTTTATAAACGCATTGCTAGCATTGATGATCTAGACGAGCTAACCGACATTCAAGTCGAAATGCGTGATCGCTTTGGGAAATTACCTGATGCAGTACTATTTTTATTAGAAACCACTAAAATCCGTTATCATGCAAGCCAATTAGGCATTACCAAAATCGAATTTGGCGAAAAAGGTGGTTATATTGAATTTGGTCCAAAGAATAAAGTGTCAGTCGATTACTTAATTCAAATAATTCAAAAAGAACCAAAAAATTATCGCCTAGAAAGCTCAAATCGATTAAAATTACAAAAATCAGAATTACAACGCAATGAACGTATTGAATATATTAAAAATTTGTTGACTAATTTTGCAGATCATCAAGAATGATAATTTAAAATATAATAAATAACTAAGAGAACAGGAATGAAAAAAACAACACTCGCTATGGGAATCGTTGCCGTATTAGGAATTTCTTATGTTGGTACGGCGTGGTACACAGGTAACATAATTGAAAGAGATATTGACAGCCAATTAGCGTTAATCACCAACAATGTTAACCAAATTCAAGACAAATTTACCTTTAATATTGAAAAGAGCAATTACGACAAAGGAATATTCTCAACTAAACTCCATCTAAAAGTGACATCGTCACAAAATCAATCTTTTGATGAAGTTGCTACCCCCCAAAAACTATTTGATGATGATATCACCATCCACCATGGTCCTTTCCCTATTGCAGCCCTTGCCAAAGGTACATTTGTTCCACAAATGGCTTGGTTAGAATACGAAATGACAGAACAAACTAACCAAAGACTTTGGAAATTAGCGGATAATCAGCCATTTATTTCTGGGCATATGGGAATAAGTTATGGTGAATATGTCACTGCTAAACTGACAAGCAAAGCGATAAAATTTATGGATAACGACCTTGATATTGGCAAAGGTTATTTTACCTTTAGTGGCTATATTGATGGTACTGATATGACGGCTAATTTGCAATTAGATAGATTTCCTTTTCTATCAGACGCAAACGACATTAATGTTATCTTTAGTGACTTGAATCTGTCACTAACACCACTTAGCACACTAGATGAGGTAGATTACAAATTAAATATCGGTAATATAAAATACAGTTTTAGCACATATTCAATAGCAGGTTTGGATATTGATAACATTAAATCAACAGGTAAATTTAATTACAAAACCCAAGATATGGATTCGCAAGGCAGTATCGATAAAATGATATTAGAGTCCCCCCCATCATTATATACCCCAAATATCAAGCCATTGGTTTTTAATAATATCACTATGAAGCAAAAAAGTGTCTTAAATAAGGCTTCTAATATAATTGATAATTCGTGTTTTGCTAATATTGATTCGATTATTTATGGTCAACAGAATCTAGGCAATATTCAGACCGATGTCGAGTTTCAAAGTTTGAATAGAGGTTGGTCCAGTAACCTATTTGATATGAATGATATGAATGATATGAATTTAAACGATATCAATCCCAAACAGAATATCAAATTTTCACTCAATAAATTCAATTGGCACACGCCTGCAGGTGATATTAATATTAACTTAATGTTAGATGTATTTGATATATATGGGATGTCTCTTGTTCAAGACCCTTACGAAAATATTAATGCGATAAAATTCAAGCTCGAAGCACCATTTGACGCATTAGCGCGTATATCCGCACAAATAGAAAACCCTAACGATAATAACGTAACACCACAACAAATCACAAAAGCCAATCAAATGATACAATTGGCGGCTAACTTACTTAAATCTAAATCCAGCTTTTTAATGTTAAGCAATGGTAAAACTGATGGCTTTTATTTAGACATGAACTTAGCTAAAGATAGTGACGAAGTTGAAGTGAATGGTAAAACAATGTCAAAAGAAGAATTCTTAGACAATTTATAACTAATCAGTCAACTTATCTAACTAATCTGATCCGCCAGTCATACTGGCGGATATTATTCAGATGCCCTTTTCCAAAAAAATAAATTGATAAAAACCGACTTATTACCCTTAAAGAAACTAAAATAATCAAAAAATTATCGCCTATAAACTGCAAATCAATTAAAATTACTACAATAAAATTTAATAAAAAAAGAGAAGAAACAATGAAGAAAAGTGTAATCGCTATAGGCATTATTGCAATATTAGGATACGTTGGCTCGTCTTGGTATACAGGGAACGTAATCAAAAACAACATTGACAAAAAAATAGAACAAATTACACAAAAAATTGACAACGACCAAGATGAATTTAGCATTGTAATTGAATATAGCGATTATCAACAATCTATCTTTTCAACCAACCTACACCTTACTGTAAAGGTAATTCCAAAGAATTTCAGTTGGCTTATTGAAGACACAAAAACACTTTTTAATGACAATATCACCATTCACCATGGCCCATTCCCAATCATTGCCCTTTCAGAAGGGAAATTCACTCCACAGATGGCATGGATAGAATATGCAATGAGCGAAGCACTATCGCCAAAACTTTGGCAACTAGCTGGTAATCAACCATTTATTACAGCTAAGCTCGGTATGAGCTACCAAGAAAATCTCACCATAAAATTAGCCAACAAAGCGCTTAATCTTGTTGATTCAGATTCCAATAATAATTCTGAGATTTTGAGTTTTATTGATGGCTCCTTAGAGGTGTCTGATGGTGATATTAATATTGAAGTCAATAAACATCTTTCCGATTTACATGCCCAAGTGAATATAGATAAATTCATTTATAAAAACTATAAAAATTTCTCAAAACCACAAGTCACCCTACAGAAATTTAATTTATCAGCCTGCCCAAATTCAGACAAAACAGGAATACATTATAATATCAATGCCGATAAGATTGCATTAGGCTCTCACAATCACTATATCGAACCGCGAATTACTTTTGATAATCTAAAATATCAAGGCGATATCCTTCATAAAACTGGTGTTATAATCCCAAATCATCATACCGAAATGGGAAAAATGACACTTGAATTTAATACCTCTTCGGAACCCGTTCCAGATGATCAAAAGATCATCATTAACAACTTAATGGTCGATCAAGAAAACATCTTCAACCCAACAAACAATACTGTTGATGGCTTATTAAAAGCCGATGCAGAATCGATATTACTCGGTTTGCCAAATGTAGGCAGTGTTAGTTTAGATCTTAGTTACCAAAATATTCCTGTCACAATGCTATCTAATAATTTTGATTACACCGACTTTGATGACAAACAAACATCATTAAATTCCCAAATTTTACTAAATAAATTCCATTTTAAAAACACCATAGGTGAAGTTAATGCCAATGCTTTTGTAGCTTTATCAGGAATACGCTCAAGACTGGAACGTTTTATAATCAACATTAACAATATTGATAGCCTTAAACTAAACGTCGATGCACCATTTAACGTATTGGCTTATTTCTCAGCACAGCTCAAAACCCCAAATGAAGAAGCATTAACACCTGAACAAATTGAAAAAGAAAATTTATCAATAAAATCATCAATAGTGGAAAATAATTTTATCAAAATCCCACTATTTACCTTTGAAAAAAATAACATTGAAGGGGTCTATTCTGAGGTGGATTATGCCAAAGATAAACAAGAAGCAACGTTAAATGGACAAATATTACCAATACAGGATTTTTTACAAAAAGTTTTTGGAGATAATTAATAACAATTAACAAAAAAGCAGCCCACTCATTTATTGGTGGTATATTAATTTAAACATAATAACAATGAATAGAACAAAACGCCTTATGAATACACAACAATCAATCTCATCAAACAAAAACCAATTCAAACGCACCATGAAAACTCGGCATCTTATTATGCTATCACTTGGTGGCGTTATTGGTACGGGTCTCTTTTTTAACACTGGCTACATTATTGCGACCGCAGGTGCAATTGGCACAATTATCGCATATCTAATTGGTGCATTAGTGGTCTACCTAGTCATGTTATGCCTTGGAGAACTCGCTGTTGCCATACCAGAAACAGGTGCCTTTCATACTTATGCCTCGCGGTTCATTAGCCCTGCAACGGGTTATACTGTTGCTTGGTTATATTGGTTAACATGGACTGTCGCACTCGGCTCAAGCATTACCGCAGCAGGATTTTGTATGAAGCATTGGTTTCCAAATACACCTATTTGGGTCTGGTGTTCTGCTTTCTGTACCGTGATTTTGGCATTAAACATCGTTACCGCACAATTTTTTGCTGAGAGTGAATTTTGGTTTTCGATTATCAAAGTAATCACCATTATTATCTTTATTATTGCTGGTGCTGCGGCTATTTTTGGCTTTGTCCCAATGAAAAATGACATCCCTGCGCCCTTTTTACACAATATTACCGATAATGGTTGGTTCCCTAATGGCATTACCCCGATTATTATGACGATGGTATCGGTCAATTTTGCCTTTTCAGGCACGGAACTTATTGGTATTGCCGCTGGTGAAACAAAAGAACCAGAAAAGACCATTCCGTTAGCGATAAAAACCACAATTCTAAGACTTATCATCTTCTTTATTGGCACCGTTTTTGTCTTAGCTGCCTTATTACCAATGGATCAAGCTGGCGTTATCGAAAGTCCCTTTGTTACCGTTTTTGAAAATATCGGCTTACCTTATGCTGCCGATTGTCTTAATTTTGTAATTTTAACCGCCATTTTATCAGCTGCAAATTCGGGGCTTTATGCTTCTGGACGCATGTTGTGGTCGCTTTCCAACCAAGGTACATTACCAAAATGCTTCAGCAAACTTAATCAGACAGGCGTTCCAGCCTTTGCTATTTCCGTCAGTATGTTAGGTGGCTTATTGGCATTACTCACAAGCATTATTGCGCCTAACACGGTTTTTGTTGCCTTGACAGCTATTTCAGGATTTGCCGTGGTGGCCGTTTGGCTAAGTATTTGCGCTTCACACTTCTTTTTTAGAAAAAGTTTAACTCGTGAGGAGCAAAACAATCTAAAATATAAAGCCCCATTTTACCCACTTGTACCTATTTTAGGCTTTATTTTATGTTTAATTGCTTGTATTGGACTCGCATTCGATCCAGAACAACGTATTGCACTTTATTGTGGCATTCCTTTTGTGGTTGTCTGTTTTATTGCCCACCACTTTACCCAAGCCCATCAAAAGCGAGTGGCAAAAAATGAAAAATAATAATCCAATTAGTACACTGTTAAAGCAAAAAAAATACATCATTATTGATGGCGCACTAGCTAGCGAGCTACAACGTCGCGGATGCGATCTTAACGATAGCTTATGGTCGGCAAAAGTGTTAATCGAAAATCCTGAACTGATCCGCCAAGTCCATTATGACTATTTTAAAGCTGGTGCTGATTGTGCGATCACCGCTAGCTATCAAGCTACACCATTGGGGTTTGCTAAAAAAGGGATTACACTAGAGCAATCCATCAAGCTAATAAAAACAAGCGTCGAGCTTGCCAAGCAAGCAAAGAGTCAATACCTAGATGAAACAAAACAAAATAAAACACTACTAATTGCTGGTTCAGTTGGTCCTTATGGTGCTTATCTTGCAAATGGTTCAGAATATACTGGTGATTATCAACTTTCTGAATCAGAATTTATCGATTTTCACTATAACCGCATCAAAGCATTGGTTGACGCAGAAGTCGATCTGCTGGCTTGCGAAACACTGCCCTCTTTTGCTGAGATCAAAGCACTCACAAAGCTTCTCGAAAAATTTCCAACTGTAACAAGCTGGTTTTCGCTAACATTAAAAGATCCCAATCATCTTAGCGATGGCACCCCATTATCTTTGGTCATTGAGCATCTTAATCACTGTCAACAAGTAGTTAGTATTGGTGTTAACTGCATTGCGCTAGAAAATGTCACTGCAGCGTTAGAATCGTTACAAAAACTTACGCAAAAACCGCTGATTGTCTATCCCAACTCTGGTGAACAATACGATCCAACCACCAAACAATGGCACAAAAATCATCACCACAATTGCACCTTTACAAACCAATTACCCATCTGGGTAAAACTAGGCGCAACATTAATTGGTGGCTGCTGTCAAACAACGCCAAACGATATTAACGAAATTGCAACGTTATTAAAAGGTAGCTAAATCACTTAATATTTGGGCGTAATAATTTATGATGTTCAACCTATCACATTCAAAAACGCCCAAAAACCAATAACAAAAATGCAATAAAAATCGGTCAGGAAAAGGTATTGATTTTATTCAATTTTTTGTCGACATTTAAAGTGCAAAAAAATCACTCAATATTCGCATGCCGACACTTCATTATCTCTGGGGTCTGTTGTAAGCTTTCCATTAAACTATAAATAACACTGTCATAAGTCAGTAATGAGAGTTGCTCAAATGTGCTACCCATTGGTTGGTTTAACTTATCAACTCTTATGGGAATAATAACTATATTATCGGCTAATTTTGCCAAGGTCGAGGTACCGTTTGTTGTGAATAATATGATTTTGACGCCCAAGTCTTTTGCCTGCTGTGCGTAGGCAATTAAGCTTTTGGTTTCGCCTGAATTAGAGCCTAAAATCAGCAAATCACCTTTATTGGCTTTGGGTTTACTAATTTCGGTAATTAAGCTAACCTTTAAACCTAAATGCATTAACCGATTGGCAAATGCATTTATCATTAACCCTGAACGCCCTGTTCCCGCTAAAAATAGATGGTTTGCACCAATAATCGCATTTTTAAATTCGTGTAATTGTGCTTCGTTGATTGTGTCTATTTGTGCCGCTATTTCAGTTAATATATTACTTAATATTGTTTTTATACTCATTGTACTTTCCTTAATTAGTTGCCGCTTTTAATTTTTCAATATTGTTTGCAATATCATTATTTTTAAAGATAAACCCACCCGAAACAATATTATTAGCCCCTGCTTTTAAGCATAGTGATAGGGTTTTATCAGTAATATTTCCGTCGACTTGAATATCATAAGAGTAATTATTTTTTTGCCGTTCTAAACTCAGTTGTTCAATTTTTTGTAATGTGAAAGGCAAAAAGGTTTCATTTTTTTGTCCGGGATTAACGGTCATAACAAGGACAAGATCAACAAGCGGCAATAGCATTTTAACATGTTCAACCGGTGTGCTTGGGTTGATTGCCAAACCGACTTTTATATTATTTTTTTTTATTTTATTGATGATAAACGAATGATGAACCGTCGCTTCATAGTGAAAAGTGATGATATCAGGTTTAGCTTCAATAAAATCGAAAATTGATAATTCAGGTTTTTCAATCATTAGGTGGCAATCTAGAATAAAATGGGTATGCGATTTCAAATTTGATACAAAACCAGTATTAAAACCTAAATTTGGGACATAGTGATTATCCATTACATCAATATGTAACTGTGTGATGCCTAGTGAATCAAGCGTATCTAACGTTTCTTTGATCAGGTAAAGATCTGAATTAAACAATGATGGAGACAAAATCATAATTATCACCTTTATTAGCAGCCCATCAGCATAAAATTAACATTACGAGTTCTTTCTCGTAATGAATCCCAGTCAACAAAATAAATTCGCCCAAGTTCGCCCATAAGAGGCTTGCCATTCTTGATGATTAATACCAATGAAAAACTACCAAATAGCGATGATTTGATATGAGCATCGGTATTAAGCATTACCCATTTTTCAGCAGGATAATTGGGATCATTTAGGCTTAAACCAAACTCAATATGCTTTGGTCCAGGACTATTGTATTGATTTTCGCTAGTCATTTTAGGAACAATCTGCTCTAACACATTATTAATATCAACATGCAAATATTCGTCACCAAAAAAATTGGTGTCGTGCATACATTCATCAAAAAAAAGTGAACATGTCGTATGCGTTGTGGCGATGGTGAGTTGACCATTTTGGATATTTGATTGGGCAATAAATTGGTTTAATTCATTAGTAATATCGTGATAAGAGTGTCGACCAGATACCGTTTCAATTTTTATGGCGTGGTGATAAATGTTCATATTGGTATTATTCCTTGTTTATATGCCCCATTTACTTGTTTGCCGTTGGGCTAAATAGCAATGTAAATGGGGCTTAGTTTTATACACCTTATTTAATTTGATAATGCTAGATGGCTAAACGCTTTTTTAGTTCAGCAAAAAATTCGTTTAAACCAACGCCAGTCAACAAAGCTAAACCATTTATAACTTTACCCTTAATTGATTCTGGTACGATGGTAGTGCTAATAACTACGTCATATGTGTCTATTTTATTTAACTCATCGGCTATTTTTGATTGATAGATTTTGACACTTTCTGTTAATTTTTCATCATTTAGCCATTTAGTCACTTTACTAACAGCAATAGTTGATGTTGCATGCCCTGCACCACACATAATGAGTAATTTTTTCATAATCATGTTCCTTTTAGTACATTTCGATTTTTTTGATTTTATTGATATAAATTAGCGAGCATAAAATCACTAGAGCTAAACCTATCAATCCGATATAACCAAGATAGTTTAATAACAGCACAAATAAGGTGACTGGCCATAAACCACATAAAATAACTGTGACAATGCCCGCTGTGCCCACATCATAGTTAGCCAAATGGAATACATCAGTAATAACTGGTGCTAGCCAAGTTGCCATATATAGGCAAATCACTAAATAAATTGTGCCACCAATAATTGATCGAACGATATTTCCTTTAAAAAACGGAACCATCAAACAGATACCAAAAGCGTAGAAGGCTAAATCACCAAAAGGTAACACTTTATTACCCGGCAAGATTAAGGCCAATAGGAGTGAAACCGGCACCATAATTAATGCCGTTGCCATAACAGCGGGATGTCCAACTGTTAATGCAGCATCCATACCAATATTCACTTGCTTACCATTGAGTTTTTTGCTGGTGAATTCTCGAGCAGCTTCAGCAACCGGTAGCAAACCTTCCATAAACATGGCAACCATTTTGGGCATTATCTTCATAATTGCTGCGGTCGAAATTGCTAGCTTACCAATTTGCGGCACATCATAACCAGCCAAAATCCCCACAACTAAACCAATAATTAAACCAATAACGACCGTATCACCAAAAATACCGAATCTTTTGGTTAAAGTTTCTGAATCGGCATTTAATTGATTAAATCCAGGAATACGATCAAAGATCCAATTTAAAGGAATTGCCACAACAGCGCCCGACAAGGCCATCAAGTGAGTAATTGAAATACCTGGATAGCCAAAAAATGAACTTATCGGTTTTTGTAATAAGTCGGCTAAGAACCATTGCAACATAACAGCCGTGATACATCCAATAATCCCTACCCAATAAAATCCCGTTACCGAATAAGCCACTAGGCCTAAGAATATTGCAAACCAAAAATTCCAAATATCAACATTTAAAGTGCGCGTCCAACCGAGTGAAATAAAGATAAAGTTAATTATCAACGAAATAGGAATAAGCAGTAATCCTAACGTAGTTGAAAACGCCAACGGTCCACCTACTCCACAACCAATATCCATGATGCTTAATGATGTTCCGTATTGTTCCCCCATTTTTTGAATTGCAACACCTAAAGTGTCAGACAATAACGTGATCACTAAACCTAAACCGACTATACCAATACCGACAGTAATACCGGCCATAATCGCTTTGGAAAACGGCACTCTAAAAAATAAGGCGATAATAAAGATAATGATAGGCAAAAAGACAATCCCACC
Organism: Gilliamella sp. Pas-s95; assembly: GCF_009795795.1. Lineage (NCBI taxonomy): Bacteria > Pseudomonadati > Pseudomonadota > Gammaproteobacteria > Orbales > Orbaceae > Gilliamella > Gilliamella sp. Pas-s95. Next base: position 17,908 of record NZ_WTFC01000036.1, read on the forward strand.
TAAATTTATTAGCCATTGAAAAATGTTAATCACACTATCCATTTTTGGACTCCTTTATAAAAGTTAACTTTCTATTTCACACCAGCTACATTTAAAATAGCGATAAATTCGTTAATTGAATGACATTGTTCCAATAATTTTATTTGTTGTTCATTTTGAAATAAGCCTATTAAATTTTGTAAATTTTCAACTTGTTCATGAGGTTGTTTCATGGCAAGCATAAAAATAAATTTGACGGGAATTTTTTCGTTTTCATCAGTCATACATCTAAAAATGACTGGTTGTTTTAATGATGCAAAACAAATTTGTGATTGATTAACTTTTGATGAATCAGTATGTGGCAAAGCAAACCCAACAGAATTAACCAATAGACCAGTTGGATATTGTTGTTCTCTTTCTAAAATGCCGTCTAAAAAGTCTTGTTTAACTATCCCATTGCTAAATAACATTTGTGCCATTTGCGTTAGAACTTGTTCTTGATTTAATGCCTCGATATTTAAAAGGCATAACTGTTTATCAAAGTACATTTTTGATTCCTCTTTGATTATCCAAAAATAATTTTAGTTGTTTAAAGCTGGTGATATTTTTTAATGCTGATATAGCGTGTTTGTTCGAAACAATTTCGTAAATTTCAGTAAATACTTCATTGATACTATTAATGTTTTTTTCAGAAAGGCTAACCATAATAATCACGCTAACATCAATCACACCCCATTTGATGGGTTTGCGTAAAGTCATAATGGATATACTGGATTTAGTCACAAACATCGGTGAGCCATGAGGTAAAGCGATACCATTTTCGATAGCCGTGTCGCCTATTTCTTCGCGCTGTAAAACAGAATCGCGGTAGTGAGAAGTGACATAACCTTTAGCTTCAAGTCGATGTATTAATTGATGAAGACATTCACCTTTATTGTCGATATCGACATTTAATTGAATCAGAGCAGGATCTACAAATTTTGCCATGGATGGATAACAATTCTGTTTTTCAGAAAAATCAGATTGTTTATTTAAGACATAATTGGCATATGCCTGAATAATATTTTGGTAGTCATTAGTATTTAGCAATGAAGATATTTTAACAACTGGCTTATTCAGATTATTGATATCAAGTGTAGTAATAAATAAATCAACATTACTAAGATTGGTCGATGTCAATTTCGAAACCGAATAAACTTCAATGTTATCTTTAGACGGTAATATTTTTCGAACTTTATTAAGAATTAGATTTGATGAACAGCAACCATATTGGCAAACAATCACAATATTATTAGCATCAGCAGCTTTATCTAACGCAATTTGAAAATGAATCAATAAAAATGAGATTTCGTGATCGTTTAAACAAATATCAAATTTACGTTCTAAATCAGAAAGCGCATACCACAATACACTAAATAATTTTGAATATTCGTGTTTTATTTCTTTTAATATCGGATTAATAATACGTATTTGTTTTTGCAAACGGGTAATCATGGGTGGAAAGTGAGATAACAATGAATGGAACAATTTACTATCTTTTGATAAATCGATTCCTTCAATTTCGCCAATTTTTCTTATAATCTTGCGGATGATTTGTTCATAAAAACTATCATCAACTTTTACTGATTCATCAATAATTCGATGTGCAAAAAACAACTTACTGAGATATTTAATATCATTCGTTGAAAATTCAATGTTAAACGTAACTTCAAGTAGTTGAGCAAGATCGGATGCAATCAAATACGATTGCATATAACGAATATGGTTAAATAAAAAATCATCTTCTTCATCGATGGTATAACCTAGCGTTAACCGTTTTAATTGTATTGCTATCGATATCAATAATGATAATAAATAATATTCAGAGGATCGCTGAACGATTGATTCGTAATGTTCAAATAATAATTGGCTAATTTGCTCAAAAGAATCATCATCCATCAATGACCTCATGAGTTGATTAAGATAATAACTGTCTTGTTTATGAATATATAGCAATAAAAAATGTTTAATAGCACGTTGAATTTGATTTTCTTTACCCTCTACAACAATGGTTTTATGCGTGACATTTAGTAAGACATTTTCAGATGCTAATGAACGGTTAATAAACTCAATATCTTTATGTAGCGATGTTTTACTGACAATATAATCATCAGAGAGCTGCTCTAATGAGACATTTTCTTGATTTAACAAACAACGTTTTACAATATCTAATCGACGATATTCCGGTGTTAATCGACGTGAGCTTTTATTAAAATAGCCATGACTATTATTTTGCTCTAAATAACCAATGACCGAATCAATACAGCCTTTATTTCCCTTCAGTATTAAGCCTTTGCGGGGGGATTTTTCGATATAAATATCGCTATTTGGGACGGTTAATAGCTGATCATTTAATTTTTCAATGTCAAAATAAATGGTTTTGGTCGAAATGGATAACTTTAAACTAAAATAGGATGCTGGTTTAAATTCAGACTCTTTAAAAAGTAGTTTCAGTAACTCTATTTGTCTTTCCATTACCAAACTCCTTTTTCATGTTTTGTCGCAATACATTTATAAATCTATGCTTTAAAGTATAATTAGTTAAATAAATAAGACGATGACATTTTTTTCCAGATTAATCTGGAATTAGATGTAATTGAAGAAAATGGGAAAAAGAATATGTTGAAATAATAATGATAAAAGATGGCGTATTTATTGGGATTTTTTCTATGATGTTCTAGTTGGTTTAGGATTTAATCACGACAAATTTTTGTAATGCAGTCATAGCATTTTAAAATAGCTAAGATCTAACTACATAAAAACATTTCATAAAGATCGGATAGCATTTTTCTTAAATTAATCAATTTTGTCAATATAAAGAATTTGAAATAAAGCTTAATTTATCATATTGTTACGAAGCTTTTAATAAATAAGGGGTATTAAGTGTTAGGTAAAGCAATTAATTCATGGCTTGATGGCTATAAAAAAATATTTTGTTATAAAGGACGTTCAACTCGTAGTGAATTTGGATTTTTTCTTCTTATCCAATTTATAGTAATGTACCTCTCTTTTTCATTGCTATTCAATCTGGACAATATATTACCATCAGCTTTACTAGGGCTCTGTGTAATGTTGATTTTTATCACCACTTTTCTTGCAACATTGTCTTACAATGTTAGACGATTACATGATATAGGTCAAAGTGGTCTGTGGTGCTTTGTTTATCTTCTCTGTTCAGGAGCTATAATAATTGCATGTTTAATAATAAAACCAACTCCAGGTGAAAACCAATACGGACCTAACCCAAGAACATTATCAAAATAACAAAATATCCCTTCACCCGCAAGGTGGAGGGATTGCAGTTTTATCTATATTCAATTTCTCGTTCTTAACTATTTTATCTAACCCTTTATTCTAGATTTTAAAATAAGTCTCAGCTTGGCATTTCAATGATTTAATTAATGCAAATTTTTTGTTGCTAATACTCGCTCAACGGTATCAACAATCGCTTGAGTTTGTGAGTCGATTTCGATATTAACTTTATCTCCAACTTTTTTAGCTTCTAATGTAGTAATTGCAAGTGTTTCGGGGATTAGATGAATATGAAAGCAATTATCGCTAACTTCGCCAACTGTCAAGCTAGCGCCATCGATGCCAATAAAGCCTTTGTATAATACATATTTGCTAAATTGTGGTGGTAACTGTAACGTCATTTGGCAATTGGTTGCAGTTTTTTCAATATTAACAATCGTTGCTGTGCAAGAAATATGACCAGACATAATATGCCCACCAACTTCATCGCCATATTTAGCACTACGTTCAATATTGACAAAATCTTGGATTTTTTTATCACCTAATGTAGTTAATGCTAAGGTTTCTTGCATAATATCAAACGACACCCAATCTTGCCCAAAACCTGTCACTGTCAAGCAACAACCATCATTGGCAACAGATGCGCCAATTTCAAGGTGATACATTAATTTATTGGGCAATTTGACTTTATACGTTCTTAATTTATCTTTATCTACAATATCAATAATCTGACCAACGCCTTGCACAATACCCGTAAACATATATATACCTCAATTATTCTTAATATTGAATATTCTATCGTAATCTGATTAGAATTTCCTATTTCTATTTTCTACTGGTATGATCGTTTTATATATTTATTGATCAATTACTATTGATATCGATAACAAATTCTTATTTCACTGTTATAAAGTAACTTTCTATTTCAGTGTATGGGCAAGGATACATTATTATGTTAAAACTAATTTTAGCCATTTCAGTCGGCTCTGTGGCAGGTGGTTTATTGCGTTGGTTTTTATCGCTTAAATTGAATATTATCGCTTTTGCAATTCCACTAGGCACACTACTGTCTAATTTAGTTGCAGGTTATATTATTGGCTTTGCTATTGCCTTTTTTAACCACTCTAACCTTTCCGCCGAATGGCGTTTACTTGTCATAACTGGTTTTTGCGGTGGGTTGTCAACCTTTTCAACCTTTTCAGCTGAAATTGTTAACTTTTTACAAGAAGGTCGAATATCTTGGGGCTTAGCAACAATATTGATCCATGTAATTGGTTCAGTTTTAATGACATTTTTAGGTATTTTATCGTATCAATATTTACGTTCTTAAGATAATTCAATTGGAAATAATACAAAAAATAATCATAAATAGAGTTTACAACGCCAAAATACTGTATTAATATACACTGTATATAGAAACAGTATTGAGGTTATTATGTTAATTGAACATTCATCGCAACAACTTATGGCTATTCACTTTGAATCTCCTTTCCAACAACTGTTACAACAACAGCGACCTTTATTAAAATCATTGAATAAAGCCAAAAAATGGCAATTATGGTTATCAGATCGTCCAATGTTAAAACGTTCATGGATCAATACTGCAGGCCTAGACAAACAAAAAGTTGTCCATTTAAGTAATTTAAAAAATGAAAATTTAATATCGACGATAGAAAAGGCTTTACGAAGCAAAACTTGTAGTTATATCGTTGCTTGTATTAACGATCTTAATGAACAAAACAAACAGCGATTACAGCAAGCCGTATTATCAAGCAATACCTGCTTGCTTTTAGTTCACGATGAACAGTGTGGACAACTAATTCAATAGCATCAAGCACAAAATATGATTAAGAAGACAAATACAATTGAGCGAGTTTTTTCCGATCAACTTTACCAATCCCTGTCATGGGTAATTGATCGATAATGACGATCTTTTTCGGCATTTGATAACGGGCAACTTGAGACTTTAACCAATCAACTAGTACTGTTTCGGTTATTTTGGTATTAGATACTAAAACAACAAAAGCCACTAACCGTTGCCCAAATTCTGTATCAGGAACACTAATGATGGCGATATCTTTTATATCGGGATGCGACAGTAAGCTTTGCTCTAGTTCAAACGGATAAACATTTTCGCCACCAGACACAATCATGTCATCTACTCGACCTTGTAGATAATAATACCCATTAGTATCCTCATCGGCTAAATCCCCTGTTGCTACCCAACGATTACCTAGCGTTGACCAAGCACATTTGATATAGAGCTCGTTTCGCTTTTCTTTTGTCACTAATTTAGCGCAAAGACCTCTAAGTGGTTTACCAATTGTAGTTGGCTCGATGGCTAAATCCTCTGGGGTGGCAATCATACAAACACCTGCCTCTGATGTTCCATATAAATTAAACAAAATCTTACCAAGACAATTTAGAGCTTGTTTAACCAACGTTGCTGTAATGGGAGCACCACCGCTGATAATACAACGTAAGCTTTTAAGTTGATCTTCAGAATATGTTAGCATTCGATTTAACATTAATGGCACTAATGTAACCACTTCGATTTTATTGTAAGAAATTAATTGGCACGCTTTTGAAGCTTCAAATCGTTTGGTTAAAAATATGGTAGCACCTAACAATACTGACATACATAAAGTAGCTATCCCAAAACCATGATAAATCGGCGTTGCAATATAGATTTTTTTATAATGACTAAGATTCAATTTAATTAGCAATTGAAAAAAAGGACTCATAAAATTTTGCGCCTTACTACTACGACCAGCTATTTTAAAGCGCCCTGTCGTACCGCTGGTTAAAACAGTTATTTTTGAAAAGTGGGTCACTTTAATTTTAGTTTGATGCATTAGCGGTAAGGCAGTTAACAAGGAATCAACGGACTGCTTACTTTCATGGTAAGTCGGCAATGCTTTGATGGGTGGCAGATTGGTGATTTCTGGATCATGAATAATCCAATCAAATTGTACATTATTGCTAATATCATTAAGTTGTGTTGCCGATAACTCCGTATTTAATAGATAAATATCAGCGCCAAGCCTTGCAACGGCAAATATTGTATGCACAAGATTAACGTGATTACTTGCGATAATAGCAATTTTTTGATGAGGTTTAATACCACAATACATCGCTAATTGCGTTGCCAAATGTTGAGATTGAGAATAAAGCGTATGGTAATTAATGCAAACACCATCTTCGTTAATCGCAATTTGCTCAGGGCAAAGCTTTTGACGAACATAAAGTAAAGCCATTAAATTCATACCGACAAGGCGAATACTAGCTAATAAATGCCAAATACCTTTAAAAGTCAACAATTGCGTTTTATACAAGGCTAGAATCGATTTTATCATTGTTTTTTCTTAATATAATAAGAATTTAATTTGCACCATACGCCATTAAAAATAACTGAAGCAAGTTGTCCAATAATAACCCACCATGGTTTATATTGACGTTTTTGGCTAACAAGCAAACGGCTAATAATGGTTGCTGCTTGACAGGGTTGCAGTGCAGGTAGTTTTTTATAGATTTTGGTTGGCGCTATCATTCGGGTTTTAACCAAAGGCAAATAAGCTGTAGAAACTTTTATTTGCCGGTTTTCAAGCTCACTACTGGCACAGCGTAGCCACTGATCAAAAGCAGTTTTAGACGCCTGATAAGCCGCCCAATTAGCTGTTGGTGCTAACAGCACATTTATAGCCGACACGTTAACAATGTGCCCTTTAGATTGTTGTAATTTAGGAATTAACGCCAAACACAATTTGACCGGTGCCAAATAATTTAGCTTGATGGTTCTTTCAAAATCATGCATACGATCTAGCGATTGCATAATTGGACGGCAAATCGATATGCCAGCATTATTAATAAATACATCAACATGGTAAGACGCTAAATAAGCAATAAAACTATCTAACTGTTCAACATCACGCAAATCGGCACAAAACAGATCGATTTTTGCTTTTTTGTTAGATAACGATTGCTCAATTAATTGTAATTTATCTGCAGTTCGAGCTACCAAAATAAGTTGACACTCAATATCGGATAAAAGATGGCACAAAGCTTCACCAATCCCAAAACTCGCCCCTGTAATAATAATAGTTTTATGCCGTAAACACTGCTCTAACTGACAAAAATTAGGTTTGCGTATGGGGAAAAGGAGACAATTAAGCAAGTTAGTCAAAATCTTCATCTATCAATAGTCAGTATTTTAATGTAACAGTATAAAATTAATGTTAAATAAGTCAATATGATAGACCCTTTAACAAGGGCCCATTAAACAACCAACCATCATCAGTGGAACAAAAATTGGAAATATAATCAATCCAGCCACATCGCCTTTGATATCAAGATCCGAATCTATCTCGTGATTTGGTCTAACTAATACAGTTATTGATTTTGGCAATAAATATTGATCAGACAATGTATTGGCTTGCTTATAAACATTTCCTTTTGTTGTAAATAACACTTGATAATAACCATTTTTCAAGATCACATTTGATTTATACTTTTCGAGTAACTTTTTATCACTTAATCTCTTATTTTCTGGGATAAAATTAATATACTGAGCAGTAATTTCACCATCTAAATTATCTTGATAAAAAATGATTGATACACTTTCAACATCATTTTTATATTCGGCTAAAAAATCACGATAATTTTTCAGTTTTTTTAACGCATCAGGATGAGTAAATTGGTATGAGTATTGTTCTGACTCGGCAATAATACCAGTGTTTTCATCTACTTTTAATTTTATAATAGTGTCATTGGTTGGCAAAATTTTGACTTGCTTATGTGCACAACCACAAAGACAAAAAATAAGAATAAAAATAAATCCTTTCATTATAACCTTCCTGCTTTCAATATATTATATGCATCATTATTTTGTCCATTTTTTACAATCCAAAATAGCCTAACAATATCTGCATAATTTTGATATAAATTATATGAACTTAAAAAATAATTCAAACAATCACTGTTGTTTTTTCAACTAACTGACCATTGATAATCTTTTAGCTCACTAATCAAAAAATCGATTAAACAACGCGTTCGGAGTGGTAACAATTTACGGCTTGGGTAAACCGCATAAATGTTCAAATCCTCAACTTTATAATCCAACAAAACACGCACCAACCGCCCTATTTTAATATCTTGACCAATAATAAAATCAGGTTGCAACGAAATACCGCCCCCTTGTAACATAATCTGACGACAAGTATCACCATTATTACAATAGATATTCGCCTTTAAATTAACCGACAGATCGACATTATCTTTATAAAAATGCCATTGCTCCTTTTTAGCCCACTGGCTATACATCACAATTTTATGATTGAACAAATCATCAGGATCATTCGGCATGCCATATTTAGCGATATAATCGGGCGAAGCGGCAACTATAATTTGCGTGGTTGCCAGTTTACGACTAATTAGCGAGGAGTTTTCTAACCGACCAATTCGAACAGCAAGGTCGTAGCCCTCTTCAAGCAGATCAACTACACGATCTGACAGCGTAATATCTAGCTCAATCTTAGGGTACTTATCGATAAATTTTTGCCATAAAGGCGCTAAATGTAAAATTCCAAAACTAACGGGCACATTAACCCGAAGTATACCTTGTGGACTTGCGTGATCTAAAGTGAGGCTGTTTTCTGCTTCTTCAGTAGCATTAATTATGGCTTTAGCTTGCAAATAAAAAGTTTGCCCTTCAAGAGTGATAACCATTTTGCGCGTGGTTCGTTGTAATAACCGTACTTGCAAGCGATCTTCTAACGCTTGAAGGTAACGTGACACCGCTTGCTTAGACATCTTTAACTTAACCGCAGCATCAACAAAGCTATTACAATCAACCACCATCACAAAGACCATCATTTCTAGTAATTTATTAGATCTATCCATCTGCCTTCACCTACCAAGCAATTGTTCCACTTATTATGACAATAAGTCACATAATAGCTTATTTATCTATAAAAAAATAACTATTAATATAAACAAATAGTGCTAATCAATCACAATAATTAACTTACAGGAAAAATTAAATGAAACAATATCAAACCGATCTAGCCTCACTCATGTTACGAGTTGCATTAGGTGTCATGTTCTTGGCACACGGATTAACCAAACTACTCGTCTTTACTCCAGCAGGCACAGCACAATACTTTGAATCAATTGGCTTTCCGGGGTTTGTTGGTTATTTGACGATGGTATTTGAAATTGGCGGCGGCTTATTATTGCTTTTAGGCATCTTAACTCGCATTGTTAGTTCATTAACCGTAATTCAAATGGTTGTCATTGCTTTTATTCACTCGGTGAATGGCTGGTCATTTAGCAATGCTGGCGGCGGTTGGGAGTATCCTGCTTTTATGGCGCTAACAGCACTCAGTTTAGCATTGCTGGGAAGTGGTCGGTTTAGTGTGTTATCTAAAAATAGGGAATATTAGTAGGTAAAACTAGCGTTTTTTAAGGTTAAAAAACCCTAGATTACACCATGAAGTGCAATTTTTCTTAGCTCCTTCGAATAAAAGGAGGCAGGGCTTTTAAACTTATGCCGTTTTCTTGGGCGTGTGTTCAATAGATATTGTATTTTCTTTATCTGTTCGT
>NZ_WTFC01000124.1:0-300 GCF_009795795.1 Gilliamella sp. Pas-s95
GTTCAAATTTGTTCCAGACAAATTTGTCCGACGCACCACAACACGCCAAACATCCCTGTTTGGCGTGCTAACCTCACTCTGTTGTTGGCACATTCTGACGCCGGAATAAAACAAACAACATAACCATCGTTTTTGGGATGGGTTATTGTGTTTTTATAATGCGGTTTTTGTTAAAAAAACAGCTATAAAAAACTTTAATAAAATCAGTACCTTTCCTAACCACTTTTTGAGTGGTTAAATGGCTGTTATTAAAGTGCTCTATTCGTAGTTTTGTTGATTTGTTAGTTGCCGGCCCTTGCT
>NZ_WTFC01000037.1:0-27383 GCF_009795795.1 Gilliamella sp. Pas-s95
ACTAGATACGATAAGTTAGAAAGGAATTATGCCAGTATGGTATCACTGGCATTTATGTTAATGTGGCTGCCAATGTATTGTTGAGTAATTTATGTACAGCAAAGATCAACAGTCCCTAATTAGTTTACTATGTATAATTACAAACATTTTATATGAATTTATTTAAACATTAAAAATACTGATAACATCAACAAGTATTTTTAATGCATTTAGCTAATTTTTAACATAACATTTATTCTTTCTCAAAACCATCCATTATAGAATCAACAATATTTTCTGCTGCATTATCAATTGACAATAATTGCTCAACAACAATATCTTGATTGTTTCTATTTGGGTCTGGCTCGCCATTTTTAAATCGATATGCTAAAGCTTTCGCCTGTTCAAATGTAGACACTCTATTTGTTCCATTTGCAATTAGCTCACCATTCACCGTAAATGCAGAATGATCTTCACGTTCAATAAAAATTAATGGCTTTTTCATCAATTGATATTCTAATAGCCAACTTATACCATCCATGATTAAAATATCTGAAGCTTGAAATAGTGGACCATAAGGACCTTCCCTGTAAAAATAGGTATTATCTAGCTTATTCCATTCTACAAAAAATTCTTGCACGCTACGTTTAAGAGTTTCGTCTGTTATTGCCTCCAAAACAGTCACTAATGCTGGATGAGGACTAAATACGAACTCGATTGAATCATCTTCTTTTGCCCAATTTAACATATCATTATATATATCTAAAAAAACACCAAAATTGCTCCAATTTTTATCTATACTATGATGAGAAGCCCACAAGATTCTAAATTTTTTATCATTAGAATTTGAAACAATCGGCCATTTGGGTTTGGCGTTTTTTAACGCTTTTACTTTAGGATGACCTGTTACAAAGACATTAATTCCATTAAGTTTATCATGTTGTTCTTGCTCTATTTTGGTTTGCTGATTTGCGACAAAAAGCTTCCAACAAGAGCTATGATAATGGCTAGATAAATGATTGAATCCTAACTGAACAAAATTCATAATTTCATACGGAACCAAGCATAGTTTTGCAAATCTTAAATTATCTGTGCTAAAAGCTGGAGGAATATCATAATCCCATTGTGATTGCCTAAAAATCACATTAGGAGCCAATGTTTTAATAATATTTAAATCCTCATATGAATTATTATTATTGAATCTCAAATGAGGCACATTTAATTGTGATAAAATATTATGTACATATTCCTCATCTTTAAATATTTTGCTACCTGGATATCTCCTATTTATTGATGCAACAATAACATTGAATTGATTATGACAAAGCATCTCTTGATAAATAGAAAAAACACTATCCCATGACTCAATATTATGCACTAAAAATAAACAAATAATCTTTTGTTTTTTATTAATTATTCTATTGGTTGAAATCAGATTAACTGTTTGGTTTAAATTACGAATATCGATATTTAGATTAGTATTTTTTTCAGTTAATCTATATATTACCTCTAATTTTTCTTCTAAAAAAACCATTCGCTGCAAGAGTTCCCCATACTCTTTATCTTGTCCAAAATTATGAAAATATTTATTGGGCGAAGATATTTGTTGATTTAACCCATCTAACTTGCAATTTATATCTAAAACTTCATGTTTAACTTTTTTATTATCGGCATAAATTTTAGAAAAGAACCAATTTCTAAATCCCACGACTACTCCCTAATACATAATAAAATACCATTATTTTATATATCTTATTCTCATTTTCATAAATAGTTTTCAAGCAAACTAAAAATAAAATGATTAAAATAACTTTAATTGCTGTTTAATAATTTTTCATAGTTTTTGTTGACTTACTTTTGAAATATAAAAGAAATTTATTTTCTACAAATATATGCGTTAATATTGAAACAATAGAAATAAAGATAATATAAAATAATAATGCAGGAATACTAAAAATATCAGAAAAAATAATTTCCTTATTGATCACGATTCCTACAGGATGTAATAAATACAATGGGTATGAGATTTTACCAAACCAATTCCCAATAATATTATTAGTCAATTTAAAAATTATTCCTTTGTTAAAAGATAATGAAATTATCATCAATGAAAACAAAAAAATTGAGTAATATTCATTATTTTTTATGTAATCATTTTTGGCGTAAAAATAAATTATAAAGAAAACAATTATAATTTGAATTACTGATATTATATTTTCACTTTTCTTTGTACTATTATTTTGCATATATTTAACAATAATATAAATAAATGCTCCTAATGCGTATCCGAGCAGTGCCCTAATCAGACCAAAAGGCATTAATTTATCAAATTTATGATAATGAATATTCATGTAATTAGTTGAGTAATTATTAATAATAAAAAAACAAATTAAAATAATTAACATTAAAAAAGGAAAAACTAATTGGTTTGCTTTCTTATCAAAAAAATGTAGGACTGGAAAAAATATAACCCCTACCCACAATTCAGCAGAAATACTCCAAGATAAACCTAATGGCTCAAAAAATATAAAACTTGATGATTGAACAAATGGTAATATTTCTCCGATGATTAAAATTCTTACAATATCCCCAAAATCAAGTTTCCCAAGATGGTGATGAAGCAATTTCAATACAATAAAAGTGAGTAAAATTGAAAAAATATAAACTGGATATAATCTTAAGAATCGAGCTTTAGCAAAACTAAAACAATTAAATTCTTTTTTATTTAAAACAGAAAAAGCTAATACAAAGCCACTTAATATAAAAAAATAATCAACAGCTAGTATAAATGATAGTGGAATTGAAAAATTACCATTCCAGTAGAAATAATGACCAATTGCAACACAAAAAGCCATTACACCACGAAAAAAATCAAGAGAATAATTTCTCCGCATAATAAACCTATTTATATAAATAATGACGAGTAACTAACAATAATTGCTAATTTATGAAAATGATTATAATTAAAAGAGAGAAAGTCTAATCTATAGCGTTCTCCTTCTTTTATACAGTAGAGGTAAGAACCTAATAACCAAAATTTTTTTAATATCTTTAAAAGTAAAAAAAGGATTTTTTTTGCAATAAACTTTTTTATTTTCACGTATTTCTTTAGACATACGTAAAAGAAATAAATAACGATACGGCATTTCCAATCGATTATAATTCCATTTATAACTTTTATATTGCAGATAGCAAATTAGATATTTAAGCTTTTCATATAACATTTTACTTTTGCAAAATGACATTATTTCATTAAATTCATCACAAATACAAAATACCTTATCTTTACTCTTTATTGACGACTGATCATGTATTCGATAATAAATTAATGGAGCGTCAATAAGCATCATTCGTGTTGCACAAGCATAGACTTTAAAACTAAATGCTGTATCTTGATATGATGCGCCGGGTGTTTCTAAAAATTTTAGATTATTTTCCTGAATAAATGTTCGCTTATAAATATTAGCCCATACTGACGGCCATTGTAAAAATGGAGATAAATCATTTTGTGGATTAATTAAAACACTGCTTTCCATTTGATATGAATCAACTTTCTTAATTGAGCTATCTTTTTGCATAAATGTAAAAAAATGACATCTTGCAATATCTAAATCATTCTCAACAGCTACTTTATATAACGATTCAAACATATCAGGCTTAGCAAAATCATCAGATTCAACAATACCGATATATTCGCCAATGCATTGTTGAAGGCCGATATTCATTGAATGACCATAACCACTATTTAACTTATCAATAATACGAATTCTCGGATCTTTATCGGCATATTCTTGTAAAATTGCAAGTGAATTATCAGTTGAACCGTCATTTACACAAATTATTTCTATATTGGTTAATGACTGATTTATAATACTATCTAAACATTGCCGCAAATACTTTTCCACATTATAAACAGGCACTACAATTGACACATTAGGCAACATAAATTTATCCTATCACTCCTATGTTATTTAAATACCATTCAATGGTTTTCCTCAAACCGCTTTCAAACTTTTCTTGTGGTTTCCAACCTAATTGTTTTTGAATTTTTGATGAATCAATAGCATATCGATAATCATGACCAGATCTATCAGATATAAATTGAATTAAATCTTGATATTGTTTGATTCCATTTCGTTGTTTTGGTATAAGTTCATCCATCATTGAGCAAATAATTTGTACTGTATCTAAGTTCGTATATTCGTTATTTGCACCAATATTATAAGTTTCTCCAATTTTACCATTTACTAAAATAGTATATAAAGCTTTAGCATTATCCTCGACATATATCCAATCACGAATCTGCAAGCCACTGCCATAAATAGAAATTGGTTTACCTGCTAATCCCTTTGAGATTACTGACGGAATTAATTTTTCAGCATGCTGAAAAGGTCCATAATTGTTAGTACTATGGGTTATAATTGTTGGTAGATTATAAGTGCGATGCCACGCCGCAACTAAATGGTCACTTGATGCCTTAGACGCCGAATATGGGCTACTTGGTGAATAAGGAGTCGCTTCTGTGAAGCGCTGTTTTGTACATCCTAAATCACCATAAACTTCATCAGTTGAAACATGAATAAACCGAAATTTATGTTTACGTTCCTCTGATAAATTGCACCAATAATATCGAGAGACTTCTAAAAGTGTAAAAGTACCAATAATATTATTTTCGACAAAAACAGCTGGATTCGTTATTGAAGTATCCACATGACTTTCAGCGGCCAAATGAATCACAGCATCGGGTTGATATTGTTGAAAAACGCGTTCCAATTCTTGTTGATTACAAATATCAATTTGTTCAAAAACATACCGTTCACTGTTAGAAACCATCGCAAGCGATTGCAAATTTGCTGCATAAGTTAATTTATCTACATTAATAACATGATGCTGAGTGTATTCAATAATATACCGAATAACAGCAGAACCAACAAATCCAGCACCACCTGTGATTAAAATTTTTTTAGCGTGACTAAACAAACCTACCGCCCTATCCCATAATCCCGCAACTTATTCGCAATCGCCGTATGCGATACACCAAGTCTTTTAGCAAGCTTTCTTGAGCTTGGATATTGGTCATATAATTTTGATAAAATCTCTTTCTCAAATTGTTTGGTCATTTGATCTAAAGTTTTATTTTCAATATTATCGACCCAAGACAATTGCGATGAGGTTGAGGTTGGTAACATGATATCTTTAACGGTTAACTTAGGCTCTTTCAATTGTGCCAATGCAGAATAAAGGATATTTTTAAGCTGCCTTACATTACCCGGCCATGAATAACTAATTAAATAACCAATGACATTATCATCAACTGTTGGTGGGGTGATGCCTTGTTTATTGGCAAATTCATTGACAAAAATATGAGTAAGTAGTGCAATATCATCTTTGCGCTCTTGTAAAGAAGGCAAATTAAGCGGCAACACATTCAGTCTATAATAAAGATCTTTTCTAAATTTGCCTTGCTCAACTAAATCGGCCAAATCAACCTTTGTTGCGCAAATAATTCTAACATCGACATAAACCTCATTATCATCACCAACACGACGAAAATAGCCATCATTGATAAAACGCAATAACTTAGTTTGCATTTGAAAAGACATCTCATCAATGCCATCGAGCAACACTGAACCACCATTGGCTTGCTCAAAAAAGCCTTTTTTGCTCTCAATTGCTCCAGGGTACGCTCCTGCTGCATGACCATATAACTCACTTTCAACTACTTCGTCGGGCATGGCTGCACAGTTTAAGGCTAAAAACGTCTGATCACCACGCGGGCTATATTGATGACAAGCATTAGCTAATAAATCTTTACCGGTACCTGTTTCACCTGAAATCAATAACGGCTCGCGTTGCATAGAAAACACTTTAGCTTGCGCAATTAGTTTCTGCATAACCCCACTTTGGGTAGCAAAAATATCAAAAGCATGACAACTCACCACATTGATTTTAGACAAGCGTTTTTTCAGATAATCAATGGATTGTAAAATAAATATTGTTTTGGATGATGCCATCACCTTCTGCAACAAAAAATGCTGCGAATCTAAAACAATAATCGTATCATCTTGTTTATCGATACTGACTGTGTTATCAAAATTAAAAACAGCTCGATAATCAAAATATTGATTTAACACCAATGACTGATGACCAAACAGCTTCTTAGCTGAATCGTTATACGCAATCAGATGATGGTTATGATCAATTTCAATGATGGCTATTTGCATAGTCTGCCCACTTCTCATTCAGTCTTTGTAAATTATCACAACGGCGTTGCCACTCAGGGCTTTTTGTTAATTCGGCATAGGTGATTTTAGTATTGGTCAATAGACATCTTACTTTATCTGATGTTAGCGGATTAACCTTATTTAGCGCGGCTAATTGCTCTAAAATAGCCATAGTCCCCGTCCTATTATTACAAGCTAAAAGTAGATCACAGCCAGCTGCTAAAGCTGCTTGAGCACGTTCAGCGTGATTGCCCATGACCGAAGCACCTTCCATCGATAAATCATCAGAAAAAACCACACCATTAAAATGCAACTGATTGCGGAGTACGGTCTTCAGCCAAAACGGCGAACCGCTTGCGGGTTTATCATTAAAAGCGGGGTAAATTACATGAGCTGGCATAATCGCATCGAGTTTATGATTAGCAATAAGCCTAGTAAAAATCTGCATATCGTGCTCAATCAACGATTTTTCACGATGATCAACAGGGGTTTCTTTATGCGAATCGGCAATCACATGGCCATGCCCAGGAAAATGCTTTCCTGTTGTCTTCATCCCTGCTGCATGCATACCATCAATCATGGCAGAAGCGACCTGATAAGCAATATTGATATCCTGATGAAACGAACGTGTACCAATAGCAAGGCAATCATGACCTAAATCTAAAACAGGAGCATAACTCAGATCGATATCAAACGCGATCAGCTCCATAGCAAGAACCCAACCAGCATCAAACGCCAACGATTTTGCTTGCTCAAGATCATTAAGCGCCGCAAACGATTGTGCAGGAGGAATCGCCGTAAACCCATCTCTAAAGCGCTGAACACGCCCACCTTCATGATCAACCGAGATTAATAAACGCTGTGAAGAAGCAGCACGAATCTCGTTTATCAATGCCAACAATTGGGCTTGATCTTGATAATTACGGCTAAACAAAATCACCCCAGCCACCAACGGATTTTGCAATAGCTTCTTATCGTCTTGGGTTAGTGTTAAACCTTCAACATCAATCAGCAATGGTCCCATTATCGATTATCCCCATCAACTTGATTTGGTTGCGCATTGCTATCAGACGGCTTCGGCAAATCTTTAGCGGCCACTCTAGTTAAAATCTCGCCACTTTGTGTTGAAAGCAACTCCATAGCAAGATCTGCGTCACTACTTTCGCTTGGCACTCTATAAACTGTTGTAAAAAGGACATAATTTGCATTGATTGATTTAGCCAAACCAATCATCTTACTGCGTGACACCAGTTTATCATCTGCCAAAATTCCCAGCGTTTGTTTGGCTTGGCTTACAGCTTGTTGATCTACCACTGTGAAGGTATTTTGTTGACGCATTAATTGATACAGCGCCTCGTTGATCTTATTACTTGCAAGATAATCGCCACTACGATTTTGAATATCGCTAATTAAAATGAGTCTATTATCAGAATTTAAAGACGAAGAACTCACTAATTTACGAATAAATGGCGACAATATCGACTGCCAATCCGTTTGTCGAACAATTTGTGGTGGAGTTTCAATCACACCAGTATTATCAGGCTGATTAACCTCAACCGGTGGTTTCACCTCTTTTTTTTGAGAAAAGCCAATAAGATGACAACCGGCCAACAAAAAAGCCAATAAACTAACAACAAAAATACGTTTGATCTGTTTCATACAATGATTAACCTATTAATCGACCTAAATGTTTACCGCCTAACAAATGCATATGAAGGTGGAAAACCTCTTGACCAGCATCTTTATTACAATTCATAATTAAACGATAACCGCTTTCATCAATACCCTCTTGCTTGGCAATTTTAGCCGCAACCAGCATCATATGCCCAAGAACGACTTCGTCTTCTTCTTGAATATCATTAACGGTTGGAATCAGTTTATTTGGAATAATCAACACATGAGTCGGTGCTTGGGGAGAGATATCACGAAATGCTGTTACTTTATCATCCTGAAAAACGATATCCGCTGGAATTTCTTTTCGAATGATTTTACTAAAAATAGTTTCCTGAGCCATCAAACCTCTCCTCTTAATATAGTTATACAGACATCAACCAATGCCAATTTATATATGCCCAAGCATATCATATTTTATCAACAAAAATGTATAGAAATCGTTACATTTTACAACGCATTTTTATAATCATCAAAAACAGTCAGAAAAGGTATTGATTTTATTAAAGTTTTTATTTTGATTTTTGACACCCACCCTGTAAAGAAACTTTATAAAAAATGCACATAAAAACAGACGCTTCCCTAACAAAATACAACACCAATCTACAAAAAATATCTTGGTATATTCATTTGTCAAACAGAATAACTTGATATATAATGCCCCGTCGATTTCAACCGCCTATTTTTCATGTTCCTTGCTTTCAATGGGTTGCGGTTGCCCCGACAGAAAGCTGATTAATCCGTAGGGAGCGATAATGCGTCATTACGAAATAGTATTTATGGTTCACCCAGATCAAAGTGAACAAGTACCTGGTATGATTGAACGTTATACTGGTACATTAACCACTGATGGTGGCAAAATCCATCGATTAGAAGATTGGGGTCGTCGCCAATTAGCCTATCCTATCGAAAAACTGCACAAAGCACATTACGTGCTAATGAATGTTGAAGCAACTCAAGAAGCGGTTAACGAACTTGAAGACAACTTCCGTTTTAACGATGCAGTAATTCGCAGTTTAATTATGCGTACTAAACATGCTGTAACTGAAACTTCACCGATGTTAAAAGCGAAAGATGAGCGTCGTAGCTCTGAAGAAGATTTTAACGAAACAAACATGGACGATGATTCCGAAGAATAATCGTTTAGTGTTATCGGGTATTGTTATTAAAACACCGATAAGGAAAGTCAGTCCAAGTGGGATATCGCACTGCCAGTTTTACTTAGAGCATGTCTCTGAACAAACCGAAGCAGAACTCACAAGGCAAGCATGGTGCGTCATGCCCGTCATAGCCAGTGGACAACACGAGTTAAGTTACATAAAAAAAGGCAGCAACGTTCTAGTTAGTGGATTTATAAGCACCCACACTAAACGCAACAAAACAAGCCAACTTGTTTTACATGCTGACCAAATTAAACTATTAGGAGAATAGCCAAATGGCACGTTATTTCCGTCGTCGCAAATTCTGCCGTTTTACTGCAGAAGGCGTTAAAGAAATTGATTATAAAGATGTTTCTTTATTAAAAAGCTATATCACAGAAAGTGGTAAAATTGTACCAAGCCGTATCACAGGTACTAGCGCAAAATACCAACGTCAACTAGCTCGCGCAATCAAACGCGCTCGTTACTTGGCATTATTACCATACACTGACAACCATCAGTAATTAGCAACAGAGGGAACATATAATGCAAATTATTTTACTCGACAAAGTTGCTAATTTAGGCAGCTTAGGTGATCAAGTTAATGTTAAAGCGGGTTATGCGCGTAACTTCCTGATCCCACAAGGTAAAGCAGTATCAGCGACTAAAAAGAACATCGAATTCTTTGAAGCTCGTCGTGCTGAATTAGAAGCAAAACTTGCTGAAACACTAAAAGCAGCTGAAGAACGCGTTGCACAAATCAATGCGCTTGGTAAAGTAACCATTACTTCTAAAGCTGGTGATGAAGGCAAACTATTTGGTTCAATCGGTACTCGTGATATCGCTGATGCTGTTAAAGCTCGTGGTATTCAAGTATCAAAAAGCGAAGTTCGCTTACCAAATGGTGTACTGCGTACTACTGGTGAACATGAAGTGTTCTTCCAAGTACACAGCGAAGCATTTGCTAAACTTATTGTTGATATCATTCCTGAATAATTATCCAACAATAAATACCAAAAAACCCGTTCAAGTGACGGGTTTTTTATTATTTATTTTACAATGATTGATTTACCTCTACCTCGAATATCTGATACAGCTTCGGGTTTATTATTCGTGATTTTTATAGCTTGAATATCACCGCTAAAATCTTGCTGCTTAAACTGATAACCCATTTGTTTGAGTTGATCTTTTAAATCTTCTGGTACTTTATTTTGAAAACGCTCAATAAAGATAAGATTAGTTGGTAATAATTGATGATGATAACGCGGAGCATCTACTGCTGCTTGTAATGACATATGATTATCAAAGACATTAGTCACCACTTGAAAGATCGAAGTAAAAATCCTTGAACCGCCCGGCGTACCAATAACCATTGCAACATCATTATTTTTAATAAATATACTTGGCGTCATAGAAGATAAAGGGCGTTTATTTGGCTCAATTGCATTAGCATCTTTGCTCACAACACCAAACTGATTAGCGACACCTGGTTTACTACTAAAATCATCCATTTCATTATTTAGAATGATACCAGTGCCTTCTATTACAACAGCAGATCCAAACCAACCATTAAGTGTATAAGTATTCGATGCGGCATTGCCCCATTTATCCACAATCGAAAAATGCGTTGTCTGTAATTTTTCGCGATTATTGTCTAAACCAGGTTTAACTTGTTCAGTAATCGAAATAGCTTTTGGATTAACTTGTTTCGCTCTCTGCGCTAAATAATTAGTATCAATCAATTGAGTGACAGGTACAGAGATAAAATCAGGATCTCCCATATATTCGGCTCGATCGGCAAAAACACGTTTTTCTATTTCTGCTAATAAGTGAATATATTGTGGTGAATTCACTTTTACATCTTTGAAATCATTCGCGAGATCTTGTTTCATTAATAAAAGTTGAATTAAACCAACGCCACCTGAGCTTGGCGGTGGAGCAGTAACAATCTGCATATCATGCCAGTTAGCAACTAACGGAGCTCGCCATTTAGCCTGATAATTTGCCAAATCGTTTTCAGTAATTAAACCGTCATTTTTTTCCATCTGTTGTGCGATTAATTTAGCAGTTTCGCCTTTATAAAATCCGTCACTACCTTGGTTTGCAATACGCTCTAATACTTTACCAAGTTCGGGCTGTTTAAACATCTTTTCAGCTTGCATAGCACCAAAGTATTGCTTAAAGTGACCATTAGCAGGTGCAAGCTCGGCTGCTTCTTGATAACGTTTAACTAACTGTTTATCTACGGTAAACCCTTCATTAGCAAATCGAATAGCTGGTGCCATTACCTCTTTCCAAGATAATTTACCAAAACGTTGATGCACCGCCCACATACCGGCAACGGTTCCCGGTACTCCCGATGCTTTGTAAGAATATAAACTTAAATTAGGAATCACATTTTTATGATCATCAAGATACATATCTTTATCAGCTTTGCTTGGTGCAACTTCACGATAATCAATAAAATAAGGCTTACCGTCCATCCAAAGGGTCATAAAACCACCCCCACCAATATTCCCCGCTTCAGGATAAGTAACAGCAAGAGCAAATGCGGTAGCCACAGCAGCATCAGCTGCATTTCCACCTTTTTTTAAAATTTCTTGTGCAGCAATGGCACCATAATAATCGGGCGAAGCAACTGCGCCAGCTTCTAATTTTTGTGTTACGTTTTCAACAGCAAGTACTTGTTGGCTTATCAGTAAAAATACCATAAAGTAGCAATACTTTATCAACTTACGTTTAAGATAAAACATTTTGCACCTCCTAATTAAAGTATTATTTATCGTACCCACTCAACAGCAAAATACATGAATCACATTAATAAATCATGCAACAATCGGTTAAGGGGAATCATCAATATAGCATAGAAAATAAAAATGTTGAGCAAATATTGATCAGTTAGCTTTACTCAATAGAGGCTGATAATGTAATATGCAATGCAATCGATGATAATAAAACTCATCTACATAGAGTAGCCAATCTATCTTCTTTGTTGAACATAGGTAACAAATAATTAAACTTTGCTGGAAAATGTTATTAAGAGGTGTCAAGGATGATGTATTTTCTTAACATAATTAGCCTTAAAAAACATAATCCGTTTAAATAAAGCTAAATTTTTGTAAAAAATATTCAGGATTCTATACCGTTTCGTGGTTAATTAATACTTCACCGTATCTCGTATCTATTTGTTAAAACATGTAATAACCATCGTATCAATCAATGCCAGAATTATTATAAAAATTGAGCATAAACATAGCAATTCATCGTTTGAACTTTATATTTTATTAGAAATAATCATTAAAAGATAATAAAGTATTAACGCAATGAATTTATAATGAAAAAATTAAGGGAATAAACAATGAAAAAAAAATTTTTAACCGTATTGATTGCTGGATTTTTGATGATTGGCTGTGATGACAAACCAACCGAAAACAAAACACAACAACCCACAGCAACTTCAGAGGCTAAACCTTCTGATTCTAAAAAGACTGAAGATGTTTCACGGCAATTTGCACTGAAAGCACGTAAAGGTAATATATGGCTAGAGATTTTTAATGCTAATGTCTCCCAAGCTGCAGATGAATTAAGAGGGAATGGGCATGGCAAGATGACTTCTTCTCTTTATCATCTTGATAGCAGTGTTAAGGGGTTTTTAAGAGGTCTCAGTGATAAAAACGGTAAAATTGATGTCAATTATGTGAAAAAAAATCCAACGAAACTTTTTATCGGCTATCACCCAGAACCAAAGGAGCTTGATGAATATAAACAATTGATTACTGAGTTATTAGCATTTAAACCAGAGTTACCCGAACTTGATGCCGCAGGCAAAGCATTAAGTGATAAATACGTTGAAATAGGATTAGCTTATGACCAGATAGCTAAATATTATTTAAATAATGAGTACAAATTGGATGACTTTGCCAAATTACCTGAACTGTTAAATAATTTGAACACGCTTTATAACCAATATATTGAAGCAAAAAGTGTGGCTTTAGCGGCTTATGGTAAATTATACCAAGAAATCCATGCATTTCAAAAATCAGAAATAAAAAACAAAGGGTTAACACTTAACTACAATTGCATGGAAATCATGGATTTATCTGAAGATGTTATCGATTTAATCAATGAAAGTTTTAACGAAGACAACCAGTTTAAAAATCTCGATAAATCAGCCCTTGAACAAAAAATTCAACAAATAGAATCCATGGCCAATGAATTAATGACGAATAAAGGCAAAAATAAATTGATTAAACAACAAGGTTTAAACGATATGTATTATGACCGTTTTGTTGATCGTTTACCTGGATTGATTAATCAAATGAAAGTAGTTTTAAAAAATTTACAGACCAATACTGTAGAAAGAGAAGTTGATTCTTTGAATGGGGAACTTAAAAGTGTAATTGACGGATATAATCAAGTAATCAATTAAAAATAGATAAACATCGTTTCATTGCTAACATTTTAGTCATTATCAATGACAATAAATAGTGGTATAAATAACAACGGTGTAAATATTACACCGTTTGCAATGCATGAATTTTAGTTAAATAACCATCTGCATATCATTATGTAGTTGGTTATGTAGATGAATGCAAATAGAACTCAATACTTAATATGCGTTGATATTCATTTTTCTATTTTGTGCTGCCGATGAAACTGCGCCAATAAAAACCACATCACTTGACGAATTTAATGCAGTTTCAACCGAATCTTGAATCACGCCGATAGCAATCCCAATGCAAATCACTTTAGCTGAAATTTCGTTAGGAATACCAAACATACTACATGCGACAGGAATAAGCAGTAAAGATCCCCCCGCTATTCCCGATGCCCCACAAGCACATACTGAAGTTACAATACAAAGTAATACCGCAGAATAGATATCAACATGTATACCAGCACTAGCCGGCATTGAATTAACCGTGGCTAAAGTTAAAACCGTTATAGTAACAGCCGCCCCCGACATATTAATTGCAGCGCCTAATGGCACAGCAACGGTATAGGTATCTTCATCCATGTTATATTTCTTACAGATTCCCATATTGACAGGAATATTTGCTGCTGAGCTACGTGTAAAAAAAGCAGGAATCGCACTTTCTTTTAAAGCAGTGAATACTAGTGGATATGGATTCTTTCGCATAACTAGATAAGCTAGTAATGGATTGATAACCAATGCAACAATCGCCATGCAAGAAACTAATACAATTAATAAATGAGCATATTTTTTCAGCTCATCAAAACCTGTTTCGGCTAATGTTGAAGCGACAAGTCCAAATACACCCAAAGGCGCAAATCGGATAATAATTCTGACAATAAATGAGATAGCATAAGACAGATCATTCATCATTGTTTTAGTGCTTTCACTAGCGTGCCTTAGTGCCAGACCAATACCAACACCCCAAACAATAAGACCAATATAATTCGCATTTATTAGTGCATTGACAGGATTGTCAATCATCTTTCCAAGTAAGGTTTTTAATACTGCGGTAATATCACTTGGTGGAGTAAGTTCAAGATTATTTAGCGTATCACCAAATGAAATTTGTGACGGAAACGAAAAACTGACAATGGTTGCCAATAATGCAGCTAACATCATACCAACAAAATAAAGAGAAATTAACGGCCGCATATTGGCTTGTTTACCATGTTGGTGATTAGATATCGAGGAAACTACTAAGATAAGCACAAGAACAGGGGCAACTGATTCTAAGGCATTAATAAATAATCCACCCAACAATGACATATTCAGCGCCGTATCTTTAGATACAGCAGCAAGAGTAATGCCCAAAATTAAACCCAACAAAATCTGTGGTATCAATCCTAGTTTAAAATAAAAACGAATCAAAGGATTAGATGATTGTGTCATACTACTTTCCTGTTTATTAAAGACAAATTTAGAACCTTAACATATTTAAATAGTAAATTTATACAAAAAATCATAATAATAAGCTTTTTTTATATATTACTTAGTATGATGATTAAATTTAATTATTCGTTTTTACATTCAAAATATTGTCATCAGTCTTAATTGACTTTAAAAAACAATATCAGCTAAATCTTACCATTTAGCATGCAATTTAAGTAGATCTCCCAAGTTTCTGTCACTTTTAAATAAAGTATATATTTTAATAACACAGATAAAATTTGAACAATGCAAACGAGGGAATTTCACCCTCATTTTATTTTGCCCTACAAGCGCTAACTAATTTCAGCTATTGCATCCCCAGCATTAATATAATCGCCTTCTTGGATAGTTCTTTTTAACGTGCCACCTCGGTGTGCAATGACTTGAACTTCCATCTTCATGGCTTCCATAATCGCAATAACATCCCCTTCATTTACACTTTGATGGTCATTAACTACCCATTTAAAAAGGTTACCAGAAACAGGCGATAGGACAATCAAATCAGATAATGTTTCTTTCACGCAGGAAGATGCATCTAAACTATCATCCTTTTTCAAAGAAAATCCAGCCAAGAGCTGTGTAGGTAAACCCAGCTTACAACGCTTACCGTCAATTTCGATAAAAGTGTGTGTTAAGGTCACTTCTTTTTGTGGTATTTGCCTTTTGGCTGGCTTTATTGTTGCAGTAAATTCTGTTTCAATCCAACGGGTATGCACGTTAAAATCATCACAAAAATCAGGATGTTCAATAACCGCGCGATCAAATGGTAAAACACTGGCAACTCCCTCAATGGCAAATTCAGCCAACGCACGGCGAGCCCTTGCTATGGCGTGCTCACGATTATTGCCAACAACAATCAATTTAGCCATCAGCGAATCAAACGTTGCAGGGATGGTTGAGCCCGTTACCACCCCACTGTCTAGACGTATGCCTGGGCCTGATGGCGCATCAAAACGTGTAATGGTACCAGCCGCAGGTAAAAAACCGTTAGCGGCATCTTCGGCATTGATACGAAACTCAATAGCATGTGATCGAGGGGTCGGTGTTTTATCAATACTAAGCGGTAAACCTTGAGCGATACGCAGTTGTTCAGCAACAAGATCGATGCCGGTTGTTTCTTCTGTCACTGGGTGTTCAACTTGTAATCGCGTATTGACTTCTAGAAAAGACAACTTGCCATCTTGGCTGAGTAAAAACTCAACTGTCCCCACACCAACATAGTTCGCTTTAGCACAAATCGCAATCGATGCTTGCGTAATTTGCTGGTTTAACTGTTCGCTGATAAAAGGAGCTGGAGATTCTTCAATTAATTTTTGATTGCGACGTTGCAATGAACAGTCACGCGTACCAACCACAACAATATGACCTAATTTATCAGCAATCACTTGCGCTTCGACATGACGAGGATTATGCAAAAATTGTTCTAAAAAACACTCGCCACGCCCAAAAGCCGCTGTAGCTTCGCGCACTGCTGAATGATAAAGTTCTTCAACTTCATCCATTTGCCAAGCAACTTTTAAACCACGTCCACCACCACCAAATGCGGCTTTAATAGCAATGGGTAAGCCATAGGTGTGGGCAAATTCTAGCGCCTCTTTGGCGTCTTTTACAGGATCTTTGGTACCAACCACTAAAGGCGCACCCACTTGTAATGCAAGCTGTCTGGCTTTAACTTTGTCGCCTAATATTTCGATCGTTTCAGGATTGGGTCCAACCCAAATTAAGCCTGCATCTTGTACAGCTTTTGCAAATTCAACGCGTTCAGATAAAAAACCATAACCGGGGTGCACCATAGTTGCCCCTGATTTTTTGGCTATTGCAATAATTTTATCAATATCTAAATAGGTTTCACATGGTATATTACCGGCTAGCCCATAAGCTTCATCAGCCATTTGTACATGAAGTGCATCAATATCGGCATCAGCATAAATCGCAATAGATAAAAACCCCATATCACGGCAAGCACGTATAATACGTACGGCAATTTCGCCACGGTTAGCAATCAAGACTTTATGCGTTATGTTTTGATTATTGTCAGACATGATCAACATCGCTCCCTTCAAATTCTTTAAACATCCCTATAGGATTAAATTTTATTTTGGCATTGACTGGAATTTGACCGGCCAAATCTAAATGATACTTGCACACAGCACCAATAACAGGATAGCCACCAGTTAAAGGATGATCATTTAAAAATAACACTGGCTGCCCATTAGCGGGAATTTGGATAGCTCCAATGCAAGTCCCTTCACTCGGTAATTCCTGTTGTTTCTCACGGCTTAATGACCGTTCGCCAGACAAGCGCAAGCCAATACGATTGGAAGCTGGCGTCACCTGCCATAGCTGTGAAACAAGAAGCTCAACAGCTTGCTGAGTAAACCAATCGGTGCGCGGTCCAAGCACGATATCTAATACCACGACATCACCACTAGTTGGGTAATTGATAACGGGTATTTCAGTTAATGAAACAGGGTTTAACACTTTTGCTTGCTTAACTGCCAGTATTTGACCCGCTTTTAGTGGCAATGGCCCAACTTGTGCAAGGGTATCAAAAGAACAACTAGTCAAAATAGGCGCCACTTGAAAACCACCGCGCACCGCAAAATAACTACGAACGCCACATTTTACATTACCTAAACGGATAATATCACCTGTTTCTAATTGAATCGGCTGATACATCGGTGCGGTATAGGTTTCGTTTTTCGCGGTGGTTATTGTGATCTCACATAAAGCCCCTGTCACTGCAACCAACATGGAGCTGTTTATTTGAGCACTAAAACCACCTTGTGTAATCTCTAACGCAGGTTCATTAATGGGGTTTCCTACCACACGGTTAGCACTATGTAATGCGCTTTTATCCATAGCACCTGATTCAGAAATACCTAATGTAGCTTGCCCTACTCGACCATTGTCTTGGAACAGCGTTTGCAGCCCTGTTGCTAATACGGTTATATCTTGTTGTTGGCAAGCAAAATCATCCAGTTTTTTCGATTTGGGTAAATAATAAGTTGTCTGCGATTGGCTCGCATCTACAAAATGAACCCGAGTACCGGGTTTGAACAGCGCTGGCTCATCACGATAAATGTCCCAAACTGCCGTATCAGTAATACCAATCAGCTGCCAACCACCAGGGCTAGCCTGTGGGTAAACACTACTAAACTCACCAGCTAAAGCAACTGATCCAGCAGGAATACGAACTCGGGGCGATTGTCGGCGTGGTACATTAAGCTGAGCTGTTTTAGATACCATATAAGCAAAGCCCGGAGCAAAACCACAAAACGCCACTTGGTACTCATTATTAGTGTGCCTTGCAATCACCTCGGCAACGGTTATACCAAGGTAATCTGCCACTTGGGCTAAATCTTCACCATTATAACGCACCGGTATTGTCACCAACTCGCCAGACTGCATCACACTTGTCGAAATATCTAGCTGAGCAATATGCTTAGCAAGCGTATTGGCATTAGTCGTAATGGGGTTGTAACGGATCAATAGGGTTCGCGCTGCGGGAATTATCTCTTCGATATGCCAATAAGCAAAAACACCTTGAAGCACATCAGTGAGAGACATTGTTTGCTCAAGGCTGTTTAATTCTACAATAAGCGCATCGACATTAACGGGTAAAAATCGCATTAAACACCTCGATATATGGTCAATATCCAATTACTAAAACCACTTATTTTATATTGTTTTGTTATATTAGCGACCAATTTTATAGCCACTTAACAACGTCTTGTCTAATCATATTTCAATTTTTGTTGTTAATTGAATTTATTTTTACAAATATTTAACTAACCTAGCGATTATTAGCCTTAGCAAACGAGGCGATATTGATGCCATTTTGTTGTAATTTTTCTCGGACTTTTTGCGCCATAGCCAAAGCGCCGGCACTATCACCATGAACACAAATCGAACCAGCATCGATACGCACAAACTGCCCCTCGATAGCAGTTACACCACCCTCATTCACCAATTGCAACATACGGTCAGCAACAAACTCGGGATCGTGCAACACAGCCCCCGCTTCTTTACGAGACACTAACGTACCATCGGCATGATATGCCCTATCAGCAAAAGCCTCGGCAACCACACGCAAGCCGTTTTCTTTGGCCCACTCAATGAGTTTTGAGCCCGCAAGCGCAACTAAAATCAGTGTTGAATCAACCGAACAAAGTGCATCAATCACTGCCATTGCCTGACGCTTATCATGCGCAATTGTGTTATATAATGCGCCATGAGGCTTAACATAACTCACCTTAGCACCCATTGAAGCGGCTAACCCTTTTAGTGCACCAATTTGATAAATCACATCTGCGGTTAATTCATCGACGGCTATATCCATATTACGACGGCCAAAACCAACTAAATCAGGATAACCGACATGAGCACCGACTTCGACATGATTAGCTTTGGCCGCTTTTAATGTCTTTAAAATACCCGCTGGCGATCCGGCATGAAATCCGCAAGCAATATTGGCACTGCTAACAACTTTTAGCATTGCCTCATCATTTCCCATCTGCCATTGACCAAAGCTCTCGCCAAGGTCACTGTTTAAATCAATACATTTAGTGATTGTCATATTGTCCTCTATTTTAAATAGTTAAAAATAGTAGCGACCGACATTATGCCCATATACCAAGTAATTGCACATACAACTACACCTGACAGCAATAACCATCTTGGATAATGATATCCAGACATAAGATCAGCTCTTCGCCAACCAATATACACAAAAATAGTCAAACCAAGCGGTAACACTAAACCATTAAAGCCACCGGCAAAAACGAGTAATGATGCTGGTGCTGTGCCCATAGCTAAATAGACCACAAGCGAAACAACAATAAAAATAATAGTGGCAAATTGGCGTTGTTTGTCTGTAATTGTTCGTTTAAAAGGTGTAATAAAAGTCATCGAAGTATAAGCCGCTCCAATAACACTGGTAATAGCTGCCGCCCATAAAATTAAACCAAAAAGACGTAATCCAAACTCGCCTAAAGCGGCCTGAAAAGCTTGCGATGCTGGGTTGGCGGCATAACTTGAAATATCAATTGTCACACCACTTGCCACTACACCTAAAATGGCTAAAAACAAAATATAGCGCATCAAGCCCACAACAATAATCCCTTTGGTTGCCGCACCTGAAACATAATCAATATGCTCAACACCAACCATGCCTTTATCAAGTAAACGGTGAGCACCAGCATAAGAAATATACCCTCCAACCGTTCCCCCAACAATAGTAGTAATCGAGGCAAAATTAACATCACTAGGTAAAACTGTCTCTTTTAACGCTTGACCAATTGGCGGATGTGATGCAAACACCACAAATAATGTCAAAATAATCATTAATAAACCAAAACCAATCATCAATCGATCAATAAAATTACTCGCTTTACGCGACGAAAAGATATAAACCGCTAAAAGCGCACTAATTGCCCCACCCCATTTCGGATCAAGCCCAACTAGTGCATTCAAACCTAACCCAGCACCAGCAATATTACCAATATTAAAGACTAATCCACCAAAGATGATCAGCACAGCTAGCAAATAACCGCTAAATGGAATCGTTGCATTAGCAATATCTGACGAATTCATTTTGGTTAATGCCACCACTCGCCAAATATTTTGCTGAACAACAAAATCGATAATAATAGATGCTAAAATACCAAAACCAAAAGCAGTGCCAAGTGTAACGGTAAACGTGGCCGTTTGAGTAATAAACCCTGGGCCAATTGCTGATGTCGCCATTAAAAAAATGGCACTGATTAATGAAGCACGCCGATCTTTAACAAAAGCAACGGTACTACTGTTATGATTTTGCATATGCATGTCTCCTCTTGATTTGTTCTTACAATTATTAATACAACTGCCCTATTAGCGACTTTCAACTATGTTAGTTTCAATGACGATTGCTTAAAAATAATGCAAGCATCATGCCATAGTACATGTTGTCCATTAACAAAAGGCACTATCATCACTGTTTCTAAGCAAAAATACTAATTAAAAATAATTATAATTGCCTATCATTGAGGCATAAAAATGAATAAACAGCGCTTAACAGACTAATTTGCACCAAAAGTGAGCATAAAAAAAACGTAACTTACGTTTAAAAGTTATCATAGAAGACTAACACTTTAACGCATCGATAATCAACTTAAAGACATTCGAATGCCCTTTGCGGCTTGGGTAATAAAGATAAAAAGAATCATATGTAATGGCAAACTCGGCTAATAACTCAACCAATTGGCTGGACGCCAATTCCTGTTCAATACCAGAACGAGCAAGCCAAGTAATACCCAAACCATCTAAAGCTGCTTGTTTACGCAAATGATTGTTAACCATAAATTGCGAATGTGGATGGTATTTAACCATTTTGCCTGCTTCCAAAAACTCCCATGGCAATTCTGTACCATGCTCAGAAGATATCCGCATACCAATTAAACGATGCTTGTCCAAATCTTTAACACATATTGGTAAAGCCTTCGCTTGTAAATAGTTGGGGCTAGCTACTAAAGCCATTTTTAAAGGAGGCGATATCTTAACGGCGATCATCTCTTTAGCAATATCACTCCCTAAACGGCATCCCATATCAAATCCCTGCTTAACAATATCCGCCCAACTATTATCAGCTTGAATTTCAACTTTAATTTGTGGATAACGAGGTAAAAAATCGCGTAATTTAGGGTATATAATCTGTTCAACAGCAATACTTGGAGCATTAATTCGGATCGTTCCTGAAGGTGTATTAATAAAATGGTTTAACGCATCAACCTCTTGATGGATAGAATCAAATAAAGGTGAAATTTTCCGGAATAACTGTTCGCCTGCCTCGGTAAGTGACACATTACGCGTGGTACGATTAAATAGGCGCAGGTTTAATCGAGTTTCTAAATTTCGCATACTATGACTTAGCGCTGATGAAGTAATCCCCAATAATTGCCCTGCTTTAACAAAGCTAGAGGTCTGCGCCACAATAATAAAATAATTTAACTCATTTAAGTTATACACAATCAGACCTTATTAGTGAATTTAATTCACTACACTATAAAACACCTCCCCATTTATCTCAATAAAAACCCTCGCTAAAATAGCATCAAATCATAGCCAAAGAGTAAGCAACAGGCAAAATAGGAGAGGCGCATGACAAAAGAAGTGATTGTATTAAGTGGAGCTGGGGCTATAGGTATTGCAATTGTTAGACGCATAGCGATAGGCAAACAACTCCTATTAGCTGACCTAAACCCAGAACACGCCGAAAAGCAAGCACAACAACTGCGCAATGCAGGATTCAATGTACACACCACCGCTTGCGATGTATCAAATCCAAAATCAGTCAACAAATTAGTCGAAACAGCCACAAAACTAGGCAAAATAATGGGCTTAGTCAATACTGCTGGGGTATCGCCATCGCA
The DNA here is from genome assembly GCF_009795795.1 of Gilliamella sp. Pas-s95. Classification (NCBI taxonomy): domain Bacteria; kingdom Pseudomonadati; phylum Pseudomonadota; class Gammaproteobacteria; order Orbales; family Orbaceae; genus Gilliamella; species Gilliamella sp. Pas-s95. Next base: position 22,331 of record NZ_WTFC01000037.1, read on the forward strand.
AGCGTTTGCCGCACAAATATTCAACGTTGACTTATACGGCAACGCCCTATTATTGGACGCTTTTAGTCCTATCATGGCAAAAGGCAGTTCAGCGTTAGTCATTGGATCACAATCTTCACACCGCCTAGCACCTCTAACACAAGAACAAACTAAAGCCCTAGCCTTAACCCCGACCGAAGCTTTGCTTGATTTACCATTTATAAAAAACATCAACGACACCTTAAAAGCCTATCAACTAGCCAAACGCGGCAACGCCATAAAAGTACAAGTGGAAGCGGCCAAATGGGGACATCGTGGCGCCAGAATAAACTGTATTAGCGCAGGCATAATCCACACCCCTTTAGCAAACGACGAACTCAATGGTGACCGAAAAGATTTTTATCGCAATATGCTAAAACAACTCCCTGCAGGCCGGGGCGGCACACCTGACGAAATTGCCAATCTTGCCGAATTCATCATGTCAGACAAAGGCGCCTACATAACGGGCAGTGACATATTAATCGATGGTGGCGCCACGGCAAAATATTGGTGGGATAACAACAATTAATTTTAAATGAAATGATATTACCTGAAGGAATAAATCATGTATGAATTTAGTTTTCAAAACCCAACGCGTATAGAGTTTGGTATCGATAAAGAAAAAAATATAGGGCGCTATATGAAAGAGTTTGGAGCCAAAAAAGTGGTCATTATCTTTGGCAGTGACCGCATAAAGCAGTCCGGCTTATTTAACGACATAACCACAAGCCTAAACCAAAACGGCATTGAATTTACCGAATGTGGCAAAATAAAAAGCAACCCTGTCTTAAGCAAAGTGCGTGAAGGGATCACAATAGCCAAACAATTTGCTGCTGACAGCGTACTTAGTATTGGCGGAGGATCATGCTTAGATAGTGCCAAAGCGATTGCGGCAGGTAGTCTGTATGATGGCGATGTTTGGGACTTTTTTACCGGCACTTCAGTAACCAAAGCGCTCAACATTTTTGACGTCATGACACTAGCAGCAACAGGTAGCGAAATGAACAATGGCGGCGTTATCACAAACGAAGAAACCAAACAAAAATACCCAATCCATGGATTTTGCTTATTCCCTAAAGTCTCGGTGATTAACCCTAAACTACAAACCACAGTCAGCCGCGATTATTTGGTGTATTCGGCCGCTGATATTATTGCTCATTCTATTGAAGGATACTTCACCGCAACCACCCAACCGGAACTGATTAATTTACAAATCGAAGCCAACATCAAAACCGTCATCCGCACCACCGAAATACTATTAAAAAATCCCAACGATCTAGATGCGCGTGGTGAATTTGCTTGGGCCGCAACGCTAGCTTTAAATGGCCTAACTTATGTAGGCACAGCTGGATTTAGCTACCCAAACCATATGATAGAACACGCCATGAGCGCCATTTGCAACGTACCACACGGCGCAGGATTATCGGTGGTTATGCCTGCTTGGATGAAATGGTATCACGATCGTAATCCAAAACAGTTCCAACGTTTTGCTAAACAGATTTTTGGCTTATCCACAGCCGAACAAGGCATTGAAGCATTAAAAGCATGGTTTAACAAAATCGGCACCCCAACCACGCTTAAACAGCTCAATATTAATGAACATGACTTAAAACGGGTGATTGATAACGCAACGCAAAATGCGGTCGATTGGCAAATGAGTGATGTTTATAGTCGGCAAGTTATTGCAGGGATTTTTGATTTAGCGAATTAATCCATTGAGATTGCACCATCATTGACCAAAAATCATCTTTAATGAATATTCATTAAAAAGGAGAAACAGCTTGGAAAATATCACATTAAACAATGGCATCAAAATGCCCATTCTTGGTTATGGCGTATACCAAATTCCGCCAGAAACATGTGAGCAATGTGTATTAGATGCCATAAGCGTCGGTTATCGCGCCATTGATACCGCACAAGCTTATGGCAATGAAGAACAAGTTGGCAATGCCATAATCAAAAGTGACATTCCGCGTCAAGAACTGTTTATTACCACCAAAATATGGATCACTAATGCTGGCTACGAAAAAGCCAAACAATCGATCGACGAATCATTACGCAAATTAAAAACCGACTATATTGATTTACTGCTAATCCATCAGCCATTTAACGACTACTATGGTACTTACCGCGCAATGGAAGAAGCTTACGAACAAGGCAAAGCTAAAGCAATCGGCGTCAGTAACTTTTACCCAGATCGCCTTATTGATTTAGCGCATTTTGTTCGCATAAAACCAGCTGTCAACCAAATTGAAACACATGTATTTCAACAACAAAAAATTGCACGCGAAGTAATGCAAAAGCTAAATACGCAAATCATATCATGGGCACCTTTTGCCGAAGGAAAAAACAACTTCTTTCAAAATCCGGTACTTATTAAAATCGGCAAAAACCACCAAAAATCGGTCGCTCAAGTTGCACTGCGTTTTATGATTCAAAATGGAATTGTGGTCATACCAAAATCGACCCGAAAAGAACGAATGAAAGAAAACCTTGACGTATTTAACTTCTCGCTTTCAAATCAAGAAATGGCAAGTATAGCAGCTTTAGATACAGGTCATAGTTTATTCTTTTCGCATCAGGATCCGAAAACGGTGGAATGGTTTATGTCTATTTTAAAATAGGTGGATGGGGTACAGGATGTGGCCTGAGGCTACTAGGTGCCGTCGCTTGGTTTGACGTTGGTATAAGGTGGTTTTTGTTAAAAAACAATCAAAAAAAACTTTAATAAAATCAATACCTTTTCTGACTGATTTTTGGGCAGAAAATCAGGCCTTTTTGGGTTGGTGAATAGGATGGATTGGGTGCGGTGGTTTCGGACGTTTTGACCTTGGGTGAATAAAATAGCTATAGTGACCAAGTCCGAGCAAAGGGAATTAAAGCGAATTCCCTTTGCAATCCCGCGCTTTGGCTGCAGAATGTGGCCTACGGCTGCCCTCCGCCGACGCTCGGTCTTAACGCACCGTTTGTGGACGCGCTCCCGGCGCACCACAAACTCGCCAAACGTCCTGTTTGGCGTGCTGACCTCGCTCTGTTGTCGGCACATTCTGACGCCGGAATAGGACAAATAACATAACCATCGTTTTTGGGATGGGGTGTTGTGTTTTTATTAGGCGGTTTTTGTAAAAAAACAGCCAGAAAAAACTTTAATAAAATCAATACATTTTCTGACCGATTTTTGAGCGGAAAATTAGGTCTTTTTGGGGTGGTGGATAGAATAAATTGAGTGCGCAGGTTTCGGACGTTTTGACCTATAGTGAACAAAATAGCTATTGTGACCACGTCCGAGCTAAGAGAATTAAAGCGAATTCCCTTAGCAATCCCGCGCTTGGCTGCAGAATGTGGCCTACGGCTGCCCGACGCCGGCGCTCGGTCTTAACGCACCGTTTGTGGACGCGCTCCAAGCGCGCCACAAACTCGCCAAACATCCCTGTTTGGCGTGCTAACCTCGCTCTGTTGTCGGCACATTCTGACGCCGGAATAAGACAAATAACATAACCATCGTTTTTGGAAAGATTGTTGTGTCTTTATAATTATATAGTTGATTTTATTTTAATTAAATGCCTACACGGCGTTAAGGGTGATATGTAATGATGCTATTGTAGAAGAAAATTTCTAAACCGCCTACACGGCGTTAAAGTAGAACTTAAGATTTGATAAATCTTGCTGTATAAAGATAAACAACAATTTCATCTTTGAAAACCCTTTTTTTGAGGTGGATCGGCTACACTAATTCATACAACTTTTTTAAGGGGTAAGGTAAACTTATCACCACTAAAAAAGGAACAAATATGAATAAGATTAAACGCAAAAGACGAACATTCACAGATGATTTTAAACACCAAATGGTCAGTCTTTATCAACATGGTAAATCACGTAGTGAAATCGTTGCAGAATATGATTTGACACCATCAGCATTGGACCGTTGGATATCGCAATCAAGCCAAAGCGGTTCATTTAAAACAAAAGATAATCGCAGTCCACAAGAACAAGAGTTAATCGCGTTGCGTAAAGAGCTTAAACAACTCCGTATGGAAAACGATATTTTAAAGCAAGCAGCACTGATAATAGGACGAAAATCGCTATCCTAAAAGCAAATCGACATCGTTATAGCATAACAAAACTATGTCAATATTTAGGATTATCAAGACATTACGCTTATTATCAGTGTAAATTGAATAGACAAAAATCAGTAGGGCCCCACGCCAATAAAATCGTGACGCTATTTAATCAGAGCTATCAGTCTTATGGTACAAGACGAATTCGTTTTGATTTACAGAAAGAGAATATTTGGGTGTCACGCCGTTACATTGCTCGGGTGATGAAAGCCTTATTGCTGGTATCAAAATACACCGTTAAACGTTATCAATCTCACAATACGGAAGTGAATGAAACCGCCACAGAAAATCACCTGCAACGACAATTTGATGTAGGTGATAAAAAACAAATTGTTGTTGCGGATTTAACGTATATTCAAGTTAAGCAACGTTGGAACTATTTATGTGTTTTAGTGAACTTATCCGATAGACAGATTGTCGGTTACCATGTTGGTCAACATAAAACAGCAGAGCTTGTTATGTCGGCATTAAGCAAAATTAAACTGCCATTATCAAAATTAGATTTATTTCATTCGGACCGAGGTAAAGAGTTTGATAATCGGTTATTAGCGGATTGTTTTAAGACATTTAATATCACGCATTCATTAAGCAAGAAAGGGTGTCCTTATGACAATGCGGTAGCGGAAGCGACATTTAAAACAATTAAAACGGAATTTGTAAAAGGCCAACGTTTCAACTCAACGGCTGAGTTACAACGCGCTTTTTCGGCTTATGCTTATTGGTATAATCATAAACGATTACATTCTTCGTTAGGCTACTTGCCTCCCGTTGAATTTAAAAAACACTTATCCCTTAATTTTTTTGTTTGAAAATGTGTTGCCATTCCAAGGTGTTTTATAATTTATTGATTTTATTTAATTTTAAATTATCGTTAAAAAAAGGGTTTGGAGCGGTTAATTTGCTGTTATTGGGGCGCT
>NZ_WTFC01000125.1:0-296 GCF_009795795.1 Gilliamella sp. Pas-s95
TGTCCTCTCAGGCACCATAACCGCCCCCGCGGCCCAAGGATTAAGGAATAAGAAATAAAAGCTAAGGTGCGGTGCAAACAGCATAACTGCTGTAGGAAGCACTGTAGCTGCCGACACCGCCGTAGCCCGAGTAGACACGGAACCCATAGCTACCTGTTGCGTCGCTTGCCCAGTAGTTGTAGCCGACGAAGCCCGCATCAGCGTAGCTGACCATGTAGCCCCACTCCGTGAAAAAACCTGCACCTATGTGACGCTGATACCAATTGCCTGATGAACTAGGTACTGCGCCAGAAATA